>CAZALW010000396.1:0-2781 GCA_964485705.1 uncultured Thiotrichaceae bacterium | reverse complement strand
TATTTTTTATGGACTGGAGGCAAAAAGGACTTGCTTTGGAACAGAGTATCTACAGGCTACGTTGTTGGCGCAACCTAAGGTGGTTATTGCTGAAAAACCCCATTAAAAATGATTGAAGAATAAGGTATAACAAAGACATGTTTCATCAACAAAAATTGCGCTTTTCCACCACTGGACGCGGCACTTACCATATTAGCCAGCAGATAAATGGTGTTATTAAAAATTCAGGCATTAAATCCGGTATCTGCCATATCTTTATTCAGCATACCAGCGCTTCATTGATACTCTGTGAAAACGCTGACCCAACGGTACAGGTTGATTTAGAAACCTATATGGCAAAGTTGGTTAAAGACGGTGACAGTCGGTATCAGCACACAGTTGAAGGCCCCGATGATATGGCGGCACATATTCGAACCGTACTCACGCAAAGTTCGCTTTCCATCCCGGTGCGCAAAGGTAAATGTGATTTAGGTTTGTGGCAGGGTATATACCTGTGGGAGCATCGCACCCATTCGCATAAACGTAATATTGCCATTACTATTATGGGTGAATAAGTTTGTATAAAAATCAAACGCACATGCATTATTAAGTAATGTGGATTCAACTCCGAAGTACCATTTCTGTCATCGACCATCGGGAGAGATCTTATTCCTCGGTGGTACAAGATCTCTCCCGATGGTCGAGATGACAATACCAGTTTTTGCTTGAACTATTAACACGGCAGTCAAATATCGCACACACAAGGCATCAATAAACTCCCCTGGTCTGCGTTGTAGATTTTGTTAAGGGCTAGCCATTAACTGCAATCTACGCCTTGCCCAAGGAATTTTCTTAATACCTTGAGCGCACGATATTTAACTGCCGAGTTAATATATCAGCTGACCCCTTCAATTCAGAAAAAATCTAAGCAACAAGGTTCCTTGGTTCACCGCGTTGAAACCCCAGTATGTTTTTTGCTATTTCATTTACCAGCTTTTGCCTTGCTTGCTGACTTGCCCAGGCAATATGCGGGGTAATGATTAAATTGTTCGCATGGTAATTGCTTAGTGGATGATTGGCTGCTGGTGGTTCCTGTTCGAGCACATCTAATGCAGCACCAGCAATCTGATTGGTTTCTAATGCATGCAGCAATGCCGGTTCATCAATTAAACCACCACGTGCGGCATTAATTAAGAGTGCATCAGGTTTCATCAGTAACAGCTCTTGCTCGCCAATCATATGATAATTATGTTCGGTTAAAGGGCAGTGTAATGACAGTACATCTGATTTTGCTAATAAGTTCGTTAAATCTATGCGCCCCGGACGCTCATCGGCTGCATTGCGTTTAGCAATGATTACCTTCATGGCAAAACACCGGGCAACCTTTGCCACGGCTTTGCCTAACTCACCATAACCAATAATGCCCAGAGTTTTGCCTTCCAGTGCGCTAATGGGCTCACCGAAATGACAGAAAAAATCACTGTGTGACCAGTCACCATTGATGACTGATTCTCTGTAGGCAAATAATTTTCGATTCAGTGAAAGAATCAGCGAGAAAACATGCTGCACCACGGAAGATGTGGCATAAGCGCGGACATTACAAACTGTTATGCCATGTTGTTTTGCCGCTGTGATGTCAACATTATTAGTACCGGTAGCGGCGATACATATCAACTTCAGGTGTTTATTGCCTTGTAATATTTTCCTGTTCAGAAAAACCTTATTACTGACAATAATTTCAGTATCTTGCAGGCAAAACCCGATATCACTGATATTTGCATTATCAAACCACTGCCAGTTTGCGACGTTTTCCAGTTTGGAAAAGTCAAGGTCATCCGGGTATAGAGATGCCTTATCTAAAAAAACAGCCGGTGGTTTATTCGTCATCTACGTCAGAACATCTAATAACAGAATACGGCAGCGTGTCGGTTTAGGGCAACGCAGATGAACTATAGCTCTTCCATTTCAAAGTCAGACTTGCCAGCACCGCAATCCGGACATTCCCAGTCATCGGGTACATCTTCCCAGCGTGTACCCGGTGAAAGACCGTGAGCTGCATCACCTGATTCTTCGTTATAAACATAACCGCAGACGATACAGGTTAAAACTTTATATGACATGATAGCCCCTAAATATAATTAATGAGAGTATTCTACATGCTCTATATTACGTTAAAATGGTCAGGGGATCTCTGATTAAGTCCGGGTCGAGCAGCTTGCTGTTTAAAATGCGCGCCATAAAATCAAATACGGGCAGTGCTCTTGCGACGTTTTCAACACTGAGGAAGTGTATTTTAAACGGTAAGATGTCGGTTCATGAGTCGTATGACATGAATGTCATGTTAACAACCTTAAGGATGGATTTAATCAGCGATTCTTTTGATTCTAAAATTTATTATATCCGTTTGATGACAAGCTCTATGACTATAAATAACCCCGCTGCTGCTAATCCCCTTGCTACTAACCCCCCTGTTGTCTTATGTTTTTCCGGAGTTGACCCCACCGGTGGTGCAGGCATACAGGCAGATATTGAAACCCTGAGCAGTCACGGCTGTATTGCAGCCTCTATTATTACCGCCGCCACCGTACAGGATACCGTGGATGTTATCTCCTTTGCCCCGATGCCGGCAGATTTAGTTATTGAACAGGCACGTGCGGTACTGGAAGACATGCCCATTGCGGCAATAAAAATTGGCATGGTTGGTAGCGCTGAAATTGCCATGGCAATTCATTCGATTATTGTTGATTACCCTAAAATCCCGGTAATTTATGACCCGGTATTCAGCACGGAAACAGACGGTGT
>CAZALW010000395.1:0-2794 GCA_964485705.1 uncultured Thiotrichaceae bacterium | reverse complement strand
GCTACAAACAAGATACACAATTATGGATTCCGATTAATCAGGCAATATTTCATCATACTGACCAGAATACGCTGGAGAAAGTTTAATAGTGCGAGGAAAGGCTCACCTTGTCAGTAGTTGTTTACATTTTCTTCTCAAACGAATGGCTGAGATCGGTCATTAGCGGACACACAGAAAAAACAAACCCTCCTAACCTCCCTTTCAAAAAGGGAGGGACTAAAGCCTTTTTACCTCCCCCTTTTTTCAAAGGGGGATTGAGGGGGTTTAGTTTTTAATGTCTGCTATGTGTCGTAAGCAGTCATTCCCTGTCAATTTCTTTAAAACCGATCCAGCATTTTTGTGTCAAAAGTATCTGTCGATGAACTCAAGCCAGCAGCTGACATGTGTTTGTCAAGCTGTGTGATTTTACTGTTTAGCTCAGCCATGGTAATGGTATTGTCATCCAGTTCGTATAGCTGTTTTGAACCTCGATACTGAAAGTTCATGATAATCATGGCATCATGTTTATCCATTTGTGCTTCAACCTTTTTTTGTTTGCGATGAATTTTATTTAATATTTGTTTTAAATCCCACACATACACCACTTCAAACATAAAAGGATGATGACGTAGCTTAGTCAGAATATAAACCACAGTAGCGGCAGCAATGGCTACCCCCGTCAGGTTAAACCAGAAATGTGATTCACCTTCGGTTCCAAAAAGCTGGATGATCAATGTCGATGAAGCAAGTGTGATAACAAGGAGAACAACAACCATGCCGGCGAATACGATCTTAAGATGTTTGCTATATCTGGATTTGTCTATATTTATTAATTGCATGTAATACACTCAATGCGGTTAGTGGTCAGTAAGAGTGGTGGGAAGGATATTATTTTGTGGTACATTATACTTTAAGGTATGGTCATGCTATCTAAACAGCAAAAAGAATTTAGAGATAATTTTTTATCGCCAATAAAGCAACGATTTTTTTATTTTAAAAGTCTGCCGATGGCGTTGATTAGTGGTATTAAATTAATTCATTTAGATGAAAATAAATCAATTGCTAAAGTGCCTTTTCGATGGTGTAATAAAAATCCTTTTCAATCAATGTACTTTGCGGTGCAAAGCATGGCGGCCGAGTTATCTACTGCTGCACCTGCGTTAATGGCATTAAAAGCGAGTGATAGAAATATCGCATTTATTATTGTTGAGGTAAAAGCAGAGTTTATAAAAAAAGCACAATCAACAATATCTTTTTGCTGTCTGGATTACGATAAGTTTCATAATGCTATTTCCAGCCTGGATAAAGCAAATGATGCCGTGACAGTAACGGCTAAAACAGTTGGCAAAGATACGGATGACGATGATGTTGCAATCTTTTATTTTACCTGGTCTTTTAAGGTAAGGTCATAATTAGAGAATTATGTCATCTCGATAACAGCAAGGTTTTTTTACACAGTGATTCAAGATTTCATCTGTTAGCGTTTCAGGTAGCTAATTATAGCGTTAATTTGTTTGTCATTTAATACCTGTTTCCAGGCGGGCATTGAGGTGTTTGGCCGTCCGTCACGGATGGCTAGCAGTAATTGTTCATCCGGTCTTTGAGTGATTTCATCACTGGTTAAGTCACGTGCAGCTGGTTCCATAAAACGACCAATCCAGTTTTTACCCGTAGCCGCGCCACCGTGACAGAAGGCACAGTTTTGCTGAAACAAAGCACCACCACGTTGCTGTTGTTTAGTCATGTTTGTGGTATCAGGTATTTGTTCGTGTAGCTGATAAGGTGAAGCCCCGCTGATGCTGTCCAGTGGTGCTCTGTGGTCATAGTGTTTGCGTGGGTAGGACAGCGGGCGCAGTTCCCAGATTGGGCCTTCATTTTCTACTACTGCACGGTCGTGGCAGCTAATGCAGGATGACATAAACAATTTTTTGCCTTTTTTCTGTGACTCACTAAGTTGTAACCAGGGGGTGTCCAGTGCCAGTTTGCCGCTGGCAAAGGGAAACGCATCGGCATAGCGCTGGTGGTTCGGCCAGCCATTGGCTTTGCTATGATAAATATAATCCGGCTTGTTTTTTTGCATGAAATGCTGGCGGATGTAACTGACAACATTGTTGATGTCATTTTTAGATAATATCGTGCTAAAACTCACCATGGCGGTACCTTCATGCCCATGGGTAACGGCAGCCAGCATTTTTTTTGTCGTTAGTTGCAGTGGTGAGCTGTGGCTGAAGTTCCGTGGCGGCGGGTTCAGGTAGGTACTGGCCAGCGTTTGGGCATCACCGGCATAACCGTGGCACTGATAGCAGTAAAAATCGTAACTACGTTTGCCTTTGGTTATATCGCTGTTCGTGTCTGACTGCGCGTTGAGTAAACCTGGCATGATTAACAGGCATGCAAAACAATAGAGCTTTAACCGTATCATGTTTACTCTTAACCCTTGTTTACTGGTTAATGCGATGCTCTTATTGTAGTTTTGCAATGCGTGCCACACCACCGAAACTGCCTATCCATGCGCTGCCGTCATTGGCGGTTGTCATGGAAAAGACCACATCGGAAAACAGACCATCTGACATATTATAGATTGTAAAACTGCCATTGTTTTCACGGATGGCCATGCCTTTACTGGTGCCAACCCAGAGTTTTCCGTTGTTTTTGTATAATGAGAAAATGTGATTGGCAGGCAGGCCATCATGTTTGGTGTAATTTTTCCATGTTTTGCCGTCAAAATGTGCCAGACCGCCACCCCAGGTGCCGGCCCAAACGGAACCGTCATCATCCACTAACAGAGCCACGATGTAATTCGGGTTATAGGCAA
>CAZALW010000394.1:0-2802 GCA_964485705.1 uncultured Thiotrichaceae bacterium | reverse complement strand
CATTAGATACGGCATCGGCAACGTAGAGAATTTCCTTGCTCATGGTTTAGACCTCATAAAAAAACAACATAACTATTTAAAATTAATATTCTGAATTACTAACCAGAATTAATACTCTGGGACAATGCGTGCCTTTTCAATAGCGCTCATTGGCAAACTTATTTCTTCTTCATCCGTTTCAATAACAACAGCGTCCTCGCTAGCTTGTAGCAGCCGTCCTTTAAAATTTCGCTGACCTTCCAGCGGCATCACTGTTTTTAATTTAACAAGTGAACCGGTAAAACGCTGAAAATCCTGCAATCGTCTTAACGGTCGATCTAAACCTGGAGATGAGACTTCCAGATTAAACTGACCTCGTATCGGGTCTTCAACATCAATCAGGGCACTAATTTGACGACTCACAGCAGAACAGTCTTCAATCACCACGCCGCTGCTCTCAGAACCTGCTGGTTTATCAATAAAAAGACGCAACACACCGTGTTTCGGGTTAGGAAAATGCTCAATTTCAATTAAATCGAACCCCATACCAGTAACCACCGGCTCAAATAGCGCCCACAAATGTGTTTGATCTCGTCTCATCTAATTTTTACGATTACGATAATCGCGACATTCCAGGCCTTAATATTTTACTGGCAGTAACAAAAAGGCTCCGTAAACGGAGCCTTTTCCAAAATTCTTGACCATCATAGAACTCCGAAACTACGCTCCGGTAAATCTATGCTACCAAGAAAAACAAATTTTGGTAGCGGGGGCAGGATTCGAACCTACGACCTTCGGGTTATGAGCCCGACGAGCTGCCAGACTGCTCCACCCCGCATCAACAAGACGCGAATATTACGGACTTATGAGAACAATTGCAAGGTGCTAACTAGAATAAAACAGGAAATATAAAAACAAAAAGTGATTAGCCCGTGGCTAAAATACTGGGAACAACTTTAGTCACAGGCTAATCACTTTTTCTATAAACGACTAACCGGCAAAAACAGCAACACAAAGCGACATCAACGCCGCAGGATAAATCCCCAAAGCCAGTATAGCCAGACCATTGGCACTTAATGTGATTTGCATATCACGACCGCATTGCAGCGGCTGCGTATCAACGGCATCATCAAAGTACATCACTTTGATGATGCGCAGGTAATAGAAGATGCCAATAATTGAGAAGAACACCGCGATGATTGCCATCCAGATCAAGTTGACATCAATCACTGCATTTAAAACCGCCAGCTTTGCCCAGAAACCCACGGTTGGCGGTACCCCTGCCATAGACAGCATGATCAGCATCATGAGAAAGGCATACCAGGGGCTACGCTGATTAAGCCCTTTCAGGTCATCGATATTATCGGCTTCAAAACCCTGACGCGCCAATAGCATGATAATACCGAAACCGGCCAAAGACATCATGGCGTAGGTGATGGTATAAAACATGGCTGCAGAGTAACCGCCTGCTGTGCCTGCCAATATGCCTAATAAAATAAAGCCCACATGTGAAATGGTGGAGTAGGCCAGCATACGTTTTAGATTACTCTGCGCAATGGCAATGATATTACCGACCGCAAGTGATAACACCGCCAGCACAATAATCATCTGTTGCCAGTCGGCCTGCAAGCCACCCAGACCCTCAACCAATAAACGCATAAATATGGCGAAACCCGCCAGTTTGGGTGCAGTAGCGATTAAAGCAGTTACAGCGGTTGGCGAACCGTGATAAACGTCTGGCATCCACATGTGAAAGGGTACAGCACCGAGCTTAAATGCCAGCGCAACCACAATAAAGACCAGGGCGAATATCATACCGATATTTTGTGCGCTGCCTGCATCGCGTGCCTGTGAAACAGCCAGAGCAATTTCTGATAACTGCAAACTGCCAGATAGACCATAAAGAATGGACATACCGTAAAGCAACATGCCAGAAGCAATCGCTCCTAACACAAAATATTTCATCGCCGCTTCAGAACCCTTACCGTCATCACGATTGAAGGCAACCAGCGCATACAGGCAAAGAGATAAGAGTTCCAGACCTAAATACAGTATCAGCAGATTATTTGCTGACACCATCAGCATCATGCCGACGATGCTGAACAAGCCCAGTACATAAAACTCACCTTTAAAAATATTTCGCTGTTGCAAATATTCTCTGGAATAAACAAATACACCGAAACTGATAATAATAATAAACAATTTAAGTGCATCTGCCATCGGATCCTGCACAAATAAATCGTTAAAAGCCAGTACTCTGACATCCGTTTGATTGCCTAACACCAACACCAGGGTAATAAGCAGTGTTAACTGCGTTAACACATAGGTAAAGTTTCTTCTTTCCTGAGGTAGAAATACATCTACTACCAGTATCAGACAGGCCATGGACACCAGAAATATTTCTGGTAATGCGATGGCTACATTTAGTGATTCAAGTGTCATTCTTATCTATCCAGTATTTGTCGCGATAATTTTTTTAATGTAGAACCTTATATTTTAGAAATAGCTATATGTTGCAGGAAGTTTTCAACACTCACACGCATCACATCAATCAATGGTGCCGGCCACAAACCTAAAACTAAAACAGCTATCGCCAAAACAGACTTGATGAAAAATTCACGCGAGTTAAGATCGTTTAGCGCACGCACACCCTCATTCGCAATTTCACCATAAAAAACACGCTTTACCATCCACAAGGTGTAGGCTGCACCCAGAATCAGGGTTAACGCAGCAAGGAAGGCATACCAGAAGTTAGCGTAAAAACTACCAATGATGACCATAAACTCGCCTACAAAACCTGACGTTCCCGGCAACCCGGCATTT
>CAZALW010000393.1:0-2813 GCA_964485705.1 uncultured Thiotrichaceae bacterium | reverse complement strand
AAACAGGGCTGGCTAACAAAATTCTTTAATAGTGAGTGGATGCCATTCTAATGAAATTATATATTCAGAAAAATTATTCCAGGAGAACTTTACACGAGCGGTTAAAAAACAGAACCGCTGTCATCTCGACCACAGGGAGAGATCTTATACAGCAGTGGGCCAAGATCTCTCCCTGTGGTCGAGATGACAATAATCATCGAAATGTTTTGTGTGTAATTCAATATAAACTAATTTTCCCGTTTTTTATTTTATTTGTTATGTTGCTTACACCTGGTTTTGCTCTGTCTGGTGAGCGCATCAAAGATTTATCTATGGTTCAGGGCATGCGCGACAACCAGCTAATCGGTTATGGTCTGGTGGTAGGGCTTGACGGTAGCGGTGATAAAGTCGGGCAGGTTAGCTATACCGCGCAAAGTTTAAAAAATATGTTGTCACAATTAGGCATAGTTATACCACCGGGCGTAAAGCCACAGCCAAAAAACATAGCAGCCGTTATGTTACACGCAACACTGCCACCGTTTATTAAAAAGGGACAACGTATAGATGTAACCGCTTCATCGGTTGGTAATGCAAAAAGTTTACGCGGTGGCACTTTGCTGATGTCGCCTCTAAAAGGTGCTGATGGAAAAGTTTATGCCGTTGCTCAGGGCAACCTGCTGGTTGGTGGTCTAGGCGTTGAAGGTTCAGATGGTTCCAGCATTACCATTAATGTACCCAGTGTCGGGCGGCTTCCTAAAGGGGCTATTGTCGAACGCACCATAAAGAATTCATTAGGCCACAGCAACAAACTGGTGCTTAATCTTTTTTCTGCAGACTTTACTACCGCCAGCAATATGTCTGATGCCATTAATAAACATTTTGGTGCAGGTACGGCGCAAGCTATTGACCCCATATCTGTTGAGGTTAGGTCACCAGAATCACAATCAGGGAAAATTGCCTTTATCTCAATGCTTGAGAATATCAATGTACAGCCAGGTGAGTCAGCAGCACGTGTCATCATTAATGCAAGAACAGGCACTGTTGTTATCAGTAGTGCGGTAAAAGTAGGCACGGCTGCGGTTGCACATGGCAATCTGGTGGTGACTATTCAGGAAGGTGCAACAGTTAGTCAACCGGGCGCTTTTTCACGGCGCGGAACCACTGAAGTTATTGCAGATTCACAAATAGGTGTTGATGTTGAAGATAGTCGAATGTTTATGTTTGATCCCGGTGTCGATTTAAACGATATTGTACGCGCAGTTAATCGAGTAGGTGCAGCACCGGGTGATCTGGTTGCCATACTCGAAGCGTTAAAAATGGCCGGTGCATTGCGTGCCGAGCTGTTAGTGATATAACTGGTGATCTAATCATGAATAGCACTCATAATGTTTCTGATGCAGGTTTATATACTGACTTTAGTGGTTTGGCAAAACTGCGGGCAAAAGCCGCAGACCAGTCAGATGAAGCAGGCAAAGAGGAAGTAAGCAAAGAAGTCGCCAAACAGTTTGAGTCCCTGTTTTTACAAATGATGCTCAAGTCAATGCGCGATGCAACTGTTTCTGCTGACTCAGCAGAATCTGATCAAACTAAATTTTATCAGGAAATGTTTGATAAACAGATCGCACTGGATCTTTCTAATAATGGTGACGGCATCGGCATTGCAAAAATGCTGCAACAGCAACTATCCGGCAACCCTGTCAACGGGGGCGGAGCAATTGATTCAGCCGCGTCTGAACGCAGTCAAATCAATGACTCTGACCCCTTTGATAGTGTATCCCTGATTCGTCAGCAAATTGAGCGCTCCACATCATCAATTGCATTATCTGCTTTACAACAAGTACAACCACAAGATAGCTGGTAGGAGTAAACACGATGACTAATTTATTAAGTATTGGCAGCTCTGGCTTACAGGCTTTTCAGCAATCACTGAATACCATCGGGCATAACATTGCCAATGTCAATACCGATGGATACAGTCGTCAAACGGTTGAGCTGAATACTCGTGCGGCACAGATTACGGGTAATGCGGTTATCGGCACAGGTGTGCAAACATCAAGTATTACCCGTTCGTTTAATGCCTTTATCGAGTTGGGTGTTCGCAATAGCAGCTCTTCTGCGGCTGAATTTAACACCTTTCATACCCTGGCAACACAGTTGGATAATGTGCTGGCTGATTCAGAAACCGGTATAGCCAACTCAATGCAACGATTTTTTAATGCCGCACAGGATGTTGCCAATACACCGGCAGACAGCGCAGCACGTCAAGTATTGTTGAGTGAAGCCCAGCAGATGGCAGGTCAGTTTAATCAGTTGTCGAACTGGCTAGACAGCGTGCGAGGTCAGGTTAATAGTGATATCAGGGGCAGCGTCAGTGAAATAAACCGTTTAAGCACGGACATTGCAAATATTAATGAATCCATCGTGCTGGCGCAGGGACGTTCGGGTGGTCGACCAGCAAATGATTTACTCGATCAACGTGAACTATTAATTCGTGATTTATCCGAGCGGGTATCCGTCACCGTGGTACAACAGGATAATGGTGCACTGAATGTCATGGCGGGTAGCGGGCAGACATTAGTGGTAGGTAATAAAGCCACCACACTTGAAGTTATTGTTGAAGCAGGTGATCCCAATCAGCTGGGTATAGCGATAAGAGGCAATGGCGGCGTGCTGGTGCCCATTACTGATCAACTTACAGGCGGTCAACTTGGCGGAGTAGTGAACTTTCGAGATCGCATGTTAGATCCAGCGGCAAACAGTTTAGGTTTAACCGCAATTAGCCTGGGTCATTTTGTTAATCAACAACAAAATCAGGGCATGGATCTTGATGGTGT
>CAZALW010000392.1:0-2823 GCA_964485705.1 uncultured Thiotrichaceae bacterium | reverse complement strand
CACATGCACCTATTTTAAAAAACTGGTGCTTTCAGGTAAAGAGTATGGGGAGTATATGCAGATACACTTAAATTGCAAGTGAAAACGCGAATTAATTCACATTTACATGTGCCAACTTGTCATAAGCCAATCACGCTAAAAACTTTTTCACCTCAAATGTGCGAGGCAAAGGGAATACTGTCTAATTCGTAAAAAAACAAAGGTTGTTCGATTTCAAAACGCATTTTCTGAGTCTTGCTGACCTAAAATCCGCACGATAACAACGTTCTCCGGTTCAATCCGGTAATAAATCGAATGTGAGTTGTAGACGCACCGGCGGTAGCCCATACGGAGGTGGTCAACGGCTGGGCATTGTTTCGGATGCTCTGCCAGTTTACTAAAACGCTGTTTCAACCCATTTTGATAATCTAACGCTTGTGCTAATCCGAATGCATCAATGCCAAAATCAAAGATGTTTTCAAAATCCTGGTCGGCAGCCCAGGTTAATTCATAGCGTACCATCTTCACGCCGTTTCTTAATCACAGCGTTTATAATATCATCTGGTGTCCGATTACTAACACCACTCTCTTCTCCCTCTATGAGTGCAGCGCGGATCGCTTCAAGCTCAACAGTTCGATTTTGCTTCTCGCGTATTGCCTCGCGGATCAGCTCGCTATCAGTGCCATAATTGCCGGCTGCCATTTGAGCCTGCATCCACCTTTCTTGTTGCTCAGTCACTGTAATACTTTTTTTCACCATAGTCATTTTTTAATCCTCATAAAGTAAGGTTTTATACTACTTTATCCTACCACCAGTTTACAACCTTGCCATCCCTCTTTTTCTTTTTATTCGCACAATAAAAAAGCCCCAGAAGGGGCTTTTTTTCCAAAAACGCTGATTGAAAACTCAGCTTCCGCCAGCTTCTACTCACTATATGATGGAATGGAATGGGATGGGATGGACTTAACGTTTCGAGAACTGTGTGGCGCGACGTGCTTTGCGTAGACCCACTTTTTTACGCTCAACTTCACGCGCATCACGGGTAACAAAACCGGCTTTACGAAGCGGGCTACGCAGGGTTTCATCATATGAAATTAACGCCCGGGTGATACCATGACGAATTGCGCCTGCCTGACCGGATATACCACCACCACTGACAGTGACTTTTAAATCAATGTTAGCCATCATATCAACCAGCTCTAACGGCTGACGAACGATCATCTGTGCTGTTTTACGGCCAAAAAAGACATCCAGGGGTTTACCGTTTACTACTATATCACCTGCGCCTGTGCTCAAATAAACTCGTGCGCTGGATGTTTTGCGTCGACCGGTTGCGTAATGTTGTTCTGCCATGGTGTGTCCTGCTTTAATTATCTGCTTTAATGATCTAGTAACTTATTAGTTCGCTTCGATTAATTTATGTCTAACGGTTGTGGCTGTTGCGCCGCATGCTGATGCTGTGAACCTGCATAAACTTTCAGCTTACGGTACATTTCACGACCTAAAGGGTTTTTTGGCAACATGCCTTTTACTGCGATTTCAATCACACGCTCCGGTGAACGTTCAATCATATCGCTGAAATTCGTTTCCTTCAGTCCACCCATATAACCAGAGTGGCGATAATATATTTTGTCTTTGGCTTTATTGCCGCTAACGCGTACTTTTTCTGCATTGATAACCACAATATAATCACCAGTATCAACATGAGGTGTATAAATTGTTTTATGTTTACCGCGTAGACGACGTGCAATTTCAGTTGCTAATCGACCCAATGTTTTACCATCAGCATCAACCAGGAACCAGTCACGTTTTACATCATCCGCTTTTGCGCTTATGGTTTTCATCACTATTTTGGTGCTTCCCGCTTTTATTTTAGATACTATTTTAGATAATAACTATATATGAATAAGTCTGGAGTCAAACACCGACCCCCGACAAAGAGGCGGAATATTACAGGGATTTAGCATGCTCGACAAGTCTATTAGCTTCTTTTAATGAAATAATCTTTAAATCTGCATCAGAATGTAATTCGATGAGTGTGACACTGGCACTGCTCACCCTGACGCAACCAAAACCCCTTTTCCAGCTGCCAGCATTACTATTGGCACTGTTTTTCGTTGTAACCACGACCTTTTTCCAGGCAAAAAAAAGCGCGGATAAAAATCCGCGCTGAAAATTACCACCAAAGGGAGGATGGAGGAAATATGAAAAACTCACTTCATTGCTAAAGCGAATATAAGAATATTATAATATGTTTATGGTTATGTCAAAGTTTTTTTACCAAACCGACTTTATTTCACCGCTGCCAATCGTAAGCCTTTCTTTTAACTTAAAACTTTCAACTTAAAACATTTTTATCAAATCAGTAGTCTTTCAACAACTTCACCGGCAATTAAATGCCGGTCTATAATCTCATCAATATCTTCGCGATCAAGGTAGCTATACCAGACCTCTTCTGGATAGACCACAATGACTGGCCCAAGTTCACAGCGATCCAGACAACCTGCGGTATTGATTCGAACCTTTCCCTCACCGGACAATCCCAACTGCTTTATCCTGGCTTTGGCATAGGCACGAATTTCGCTGGCATTACATTGCTCACAACACTGCTCACCTGATTCACGTGAATTGGTACAGAAAAACACATGATATTTATAATGTGACACTCTCCCCTCCTGTTTTAAGTTTTAAGTTTTATGTTTTATGTTTTATGTTTTATGTTTTACAAAATGCAACCCACCATGCCGGGAACACAAAAAACACTTATCCCGGCCTACTTCACTATTCATTGTCATCTCGTATATGGACTCCACCGATTTTGCAACAACAAATTATAAAAAAGT
>CAZALW010000391.1:0-2858 GCA_964485705.1 uncultured Thiotrichaceae bacterium | reverse complement strand
CGCAATAGCTCACTCACGTGCCCATGTTGATAAAATCGTACGCCTTAATCTGACATATTTTTGAATCTCAATCTTCATATCCAGAATTAATAGAGATGCCCTTAAGCATTTTTAAAATTTAATCATAAACTTATTTATGCAGCATGCCAATTTTCTGAAGGTTTTAACTTTTTAACGGCGCGCGTGCAATACTCAACACACCAACTCGTTCAACACCACTTTTCTTCAGCACTTTTGCCAGCTCATTAACCGTCGAACCGGTAGTCATGACATCATCAACAATCAGTACATGTTTTGCATTTAAGCTACGCATTACTTTAAACGCACCTTTGATATTTTTCTGTCTTTGTCTGGCCTTCAGACCGGTTTGCGTCAATGTGCTGCGCTGCCTTACCACCACATCATGTTTGATAGTCAGTCCCGTTTTTTTAGCAATCACGCGTGAAATTTCTGCTGACTGGTTAAAACCACGTTGCCGGAGACGCTTGTTATGCAGTGGCACAGGGATAATATATTCAGGCCTGCCCTGTTCTGGCAACAGTTCATCGAGCACTTTTTTTAATAACAGCTCGCCGATTGACCTTGCGTAACTGATCTTTTCAGAAAATTTTAATCTATGGACAAGCCTGATAACTTCGCCCTGGTAGCAAAACAGGCTGTATGCATAATCAAACTGCGGCCGTTGTTTTATACATCGCCCACATAAGGCATCATTTTTGCTGGCTGCATCTATACTGATATCTTCGGGTAATGGTAAAGCGCAGTGCGCACAACAATGGTCATTATGCGGCAACACCTGATAACAGCCCGAACAGATTTCGATGTGCTGGTTGATGGCATGTTCTATCACTGCCTGCTGGCAGAGAATGCAACGTGAAGGAAAAATATTGGAGAGCAGTCTTTGCACAAGTTCCATTTTGCCTTTATCCATGTTATGGGTAAACTAGTAGCTTGCCCGAGAATAGAGAACCTACTGCAAATCCCATAAAGGTCATAATCTGAGCTTATTGAAATCGTTAAATAGCACAACTATTCGCCTCATTCAATAAACTCACCTTATAACCTTTCTGTGATTTTCGCTACGGCTTCTATTCTCGGACAAGCTCCTGGGGTGTTAAGATAGCAACAAGTATATCGAGTTAGTGGCTGAACGAAAATAGCAAACAGAAAACATCACTATGTTAAAACACAATAAACCCACCTTACGTAACGATTGGTCAAAGCAGGAAATTACTGCCTTATTTTCAATGCCGTTCAATGACCTGTTGTTTCAGGCTCAGTCCATTCACCGCCAGCATTTCGACCCTAACCAGGTGCAGATAAGCACTTTATTAAGTATAAAAACCGGTGCCTGTCCGGAAGACTGCGGTTACTGCTCACAAAGTGCCAGCAACGATGCCGCTATTGAGCGTGAACGTTTGTTGCCTTTGCATGAGGTCGTTGAGAAAGCAGAACTTGCCAAACAAAATGGAGCCAGCCGTTTTTGCATGGGCGCGGCCTGGCGCAACCCGACCGATAAAAATCTCGACAAAGTGATTGATATGATTGTCGCAGTGAAAAATATTGGGCTGGAAACCTGTGTCACCCTGGGCATGTTAAACAATGATCAAACACAGCGATTGAAACAGGCCGGACTGGATTATTACAACCATAATCTGGATACTTCGCCTGAATATTATGGCGACATCATCACCACCCGCACTTATCAGGACAGACTTGATACCCTTGGTCACGTTCGCTCCGCAAACATCAAGGTTTGCAGCGGTGGCATTCTTGGTATGGGTGAAAAACAAAGCGACCGAGTTTCCCTGTTGCAACAATTAGCCAACCTGCCGCAGCACCCTGACAGTGTTCCTGTTAACAAACTGGTTCAGGTAGCTGGCACGCCTTTACATGGTGTTGAGGATATTGGCGCGCTGGACTTTGTCCGCTGCATCGCTGTAGCTCGAATTTTAATGCCAAAATCCATGGTGCGCTTATCCGCAGGTCGCACTGAAATGTCTGATGAAACCCAGGCTTTGTGTTTTCTTGCCGGTGCCAATTCTATCTTTTATGGCGACCGCTTATTAACCACAGATAATCCGGATGAAAATCATGACAAACAACTATTTAATCAATTAGGCATTAATACCAGACAAGTTATAGAACAAAGTGACAAACAATCTGCGTGCGGCTGTTAAAAAATCACTGACTTCTACAACGACCCACACTTTGAAAAATTACAGCACAGAAAACAATTTTAAGCTACACAAGGCACTAGAAAAAAGAAAGCAACAACATCGTTATCGCACACGTCGTATAACAGAAGGGCCGCAACAGGTTGAAATGAAGGTTGATGATAAAAGCATCATCAACTTTTGCAGTAACGACTACCTGGGGCTGGCTAATCACCCACAGCTAAAACAGGCAACCATCACCGCTATAAAAAAATTCGGTGTTGGCAGTGGTTCCGCACATCTGGTAAGCGGTCACTCAAGTGCCCATCACCAGCTCGAAGAAGAGCTTGCTGCTTTCACAGGTTATCCCCGAGCCATTTTATTTTCTACCGGTTACATGGCAAACATTGGGCTGTGTCAGGCTCTGTTAGATAAAAACGATGCTGTGTTTGAAGACCGTCTTAACCACGCCTCGTTAATTGATGCTGGTTTAATCAGTGGTGCACAATTTTTTCGTTATCTGCATAATGACGTAACCAGCCTTAAAAGAAAAATTAAAAAAACAAACCACCGGGAACCTCAGAAGCTTTCAACAAAACTGGTTCTCACCGATGCGGTATTCAGCATGGATGGCAATATTGCCGATATTCCCGCCTTATCTTCTTTGTGTAAAAAAACCGGCAGCTGGTTAATGATTGACGA
>CAZALW010000390.1:0-2871 GCA_964485705.1 uncultured Thiotrichaceae bacterium | reverse complement strand
ACTTTCAGTCGTTTTTTAGAGCAACCTATGGACTTTCAGTCCATAGTGGTTGAGTATTTTTGCTTTTTTCGCGTCTTTTGCGTTCTTCGCGGACTAATGTTTTTAATTTTTAATGTCCGCTAATGACCGATTTGCCCTATTGAGTCATTTTTGGTATTTACTGTTCAAGTAATTCCGCTTCCATTGATAAATATACCTGATAAGCATTAACCCGATTAGTTTCATCGAATGCGGGCAGGTCTTTAAATTTTGACCAGTCAGCAGCGGCATAAACTTCATCAAACGGGGTGAAATCTTCAATACCTGAGCCCATTACCTGACGTAAATGAGCGAGATAACTACGGGTCATCGAAATGGTCTTTTCAGGATTATCTGTGGCCGGGCCGTGCCCGGGAATCAGCGTAGCCAGACCTTCAGTTTCAAGTTTGATTAATGTTTTCAGCCATTTTTTTGAGTCAGCACTGCCAACGAAAGGAAGTCGTCCTTCAAAAATAAGATCACCAGAAAATAAAACCTTATCGGGTTCAACCAGCATGGTGAGATCGCCTTCAGAGTGTGCTTTGCCCATAAAGTTTATGCTGAAAGTGATTCCGCCTAATGTAAAAACCGTTGATTTTTCGATGGTGGTATCAGGCAGGACGATATACGTGTTTTCATTTACCCATGGTTCTAATGAAAACTGGCGTTCTTCTAGTCGGCTTGAGGCGGCTTCTGACTGAATATATTTTTGAGCACCGTAGGGTGCAATAATTTCTGCGCCTAATTCCTCAAATACCTGTAAGCCATAAATGTGGTCTGCATGATAGTGGCTGACCACCACTTTTTTTATCGGCTGCCTGGTAATGGTTTTAATTTTTTGCACCAGCTTACTGGCAAGGGAAGGTGTGCCCAGCGCGTCAAATACCACCACACCGCCAGTGGTAACGACAAAACCGGCGTTTGAGATAAATCCCTCGTTGTCAGTTGCGATACCGGGTATGCCTTCAACATAATAAACATGCTCAGAAACTTTTTTGATTTCCATGTCGACTGATGTAGCTGCATACTTTGTTTCGGCAGAGATGGTCTGAGTGAAAAAGAAAAAGGTAAAAATGAGTAGTGCTTTAGGCATGAATGCTCTCCTGACCAGTCTGGTTAACAGGATAATACCGTAAAGGATTGGTTGGACACAATGAGAGAGTATTCAAAAAATTTTAGCAGGGAATTAAAAAAGCAGCGTGAGTAACCAGCTCACGCTGCTGGCTAACCTCCAGGAGGAGAGGGTTAGCGAGGCATAATCGCAGGAACTATGAAAACCTACGATGAATGTATATTAGTAGTAGTTGTTTTTTTTCTACTTGACTCACGTCAATAAACTGCATGTTTGTCTGGTTTTTACTTCTGCAGCTTTTATGGTGGCTACGATCAGTTGCTCTTTTTGTGATTTTTTTAAGGTTCTGATCGCGTATTCACGTTTGCTGGCTGTTGAGCGTGAGCTGGACTGTTCCTGAAAAACCAGCGTTACCGGTCGCCTGCCGCGTGTGTATTTGGCTCCCTTTTTATTATCTCTGTTGTTCTGGCCGTTAGTATGGTCATTAGTCTGGCCGTTATGCTGATCGATGCGTTTGTTTACATCCGTGGTTATGCCTGTGTACAGGCTGTTATCAGCGCAACGTAGAATGTAAACAAACCAGGGTTTGTGCGGTATTGAGGGCATCGATTGTTACCTGCATGTTAGATGGTAACTACTCAGATGTTTTCAAGTCGTCGCATGGATGCAGGCAATAGTTTCATGTCTACCAGGCTCGTTACAAAAGCTTTTGCAAATGTGGCCTCATCTTCATAGACCAGTTTGTAGTATTGTATTTTCATGGTGAGTGCACTGCCAAAGATGATTGAAATAAAGGTTAATATCGAGCCTACTGCCAATGTTGACATACCGGTAATGCCCTGGCCAATTGTGCAGCCTAGCGCCAACACACCACCAAAGCCCATCAGTACCGCACCAATGGCATGATTCATAAAATCCCTGAAATCAACAAACCATTCAAAACGGAATGATTTGCTGACAAGTGACCACAGCAATGAACCAAGAATCACGCCGAATACTGCAATCAGACCAAAGGTTAATAAAGCGGTGTCAAAGCCGCTTTTTATGTAGCCGTAAGTCTGTCCGATTGGATTGACAAAAGTGAATGATTGCGGGTTCAATTCCCGTCCAGTTGCCGGTTTGCCTGTATCGTCTTCTGCCAGCATGTCCCATTCTGCATAATACTCAGACAGAGAATATTGCTCTTCTTCAGCCATGATATTGATATTGCTGCTGGTATACCAGGCACCAAGAATAACCAGACCAATAACCATTCCGCCAAGAATATTGTCTTTGCTAGTACGAAAGTCAGCGGCTTTAAAAACATAAAACAACATAGCGGCGGCAAATATTAGTCCGGCAAAGAGGCGCAGGTTTTGCGTATTTTCACTATGCATGTTTTCACCATAAACCAGTGAACCGACTAGTGCCCCGACATCCTGATTGCTGTTCAAAGAAATGGCCAAAGGGTTAAGCCAGTCATAAAATAAAACACTGTATAAGGTTTTATCGCTATCAGGGAAAGGGTTAGTCATGTAATAAGCGATTAGCGCGATAATGATAAAAACAAAAATGGATTTAATGTTGCCGCCACCGATGCGTATCAGGGTTTTATTGCCGCAGCCACTCGCAAAGGTCATGCCTATACCAAATAAAATACCGCCAAGAATGTTTTCTACAAAGATAAGTTGTGAGCCACGATAACCCGGGAAAGTTTCAGTTACATTAACCAGACCCATATATTCAAAAAGACTAACGCCAAGAATTGCCACAGCGATAGCCAGTATCCAGGCTCTGAAACG
>CAZALW010000389.1:0-2883 GCA_964485705.1 uncultured Thiotrichaceae bacterium | reverse complement strand
ACTCAACAATTTCTAATAAAGTCTGCATTTCCGCCAGCGCATTTTGATCCAGCTCCGGCAGCTCCGGGAACTTAGCAGTCATGGCACCAAGAATCTCAACACGCTTAATCGAGTCGATGCCCAGATCGGCTTCCATATTCATATTCAGATCGAGCATTTCAACCGGATAACCGGTTTTGTCGTGAACAATCTCTAACATGCCTTTTTGAATGCTTGCTGAATCAAGACCTGAAACCGCAGCTTGCACAAGAACAGGCGCTGCTGTGACAACGGGTGCGGGTGCGGGTGCGGGTACAACTGGAACCGGTACTGCTGATTGGGCAATATTTTGCTGAACAACTGCCGGTTTAGAGAGAGGCTGCGACCTTTTAGTGGCAGGCACAGGTGCAGTAACGGCAGCCTGATAGCTGCCTGCAGACTCTCCACCGATAAACTGATGGCTGGATTTATTAAATTCAATCTGACCCTGCAGATAACTTTGATGAACCTGTAATGTGTCTTGCTGGTATTGATGCAACTTAGACATACTTTGGCTGATATCGTCTGGAACGGCCCTGTTTTTCGCACCAAATTCATCCACTAAATGGTGCATCATATTAAAGAATCCCTGTGAATATTCCTGCTGATTTTGCAGATAGGTTTCATGAGCACTTACGGTAGCTGACTGGGCCTGAAACCATTCCGGCTGATTCAACCCTTGAGCGGCCGAGTCCACCTGAGCTATTTCAGCGGCTGGTGCATTGTTTGCTGTCGACTGACTGGCCTCTTTAACAATAGCTGTAGCCGTTGTGGTATTAACCGCTTGACTGGCTTGCATCGGCTCGCTTTGCTGCGAGACACCCGGCTTTTTCGGCAATGTCAGTTGAAACCCATCATTTAAAGTGTCTTCAAAGGCCTTTTTGGTGGTCTCACTCACATAGTTGGCACCATTAAGCCTGATATTCATACCCGGTTTTTTGCTTACCGGCTGCTCGACATCAGGCTGATAGATATCTTTCAGATCCAGCTCAACACCGGCAACTTTTAGCTGAACCAGTGCATCACGATAGAGCGTATCACTGTTTTCCTTAGCAGAACTATTCAGCGCAATGGCAATATGCGGTCTATCAGCCAGAATAGAATTAACCAGACGGGTTAATACATTTTTGGGACCAAATTCAACAAATATGCTGCCACCCTGATCGGCGATCGCGTTGATCTCCTGGGTAAATTGCACAGAATTAAGCATATTAGACTTAAAGCTCTGTTTAATTTCTTTGGCCGATTTTGGGTACGGCTTCGCCGTCACATTAGAGAAAACAGTCGTATGTGGTTTTTTGAAAGCCTGTTTTTCAATCGCGTCAGAAAATGGTTTGTCGGCATATGCGACCAACGAAGAGTGGAAGGCCGCCGGAACTGGCAGCGCGACAACAGAAAAACCATCATTTTTCAACGACTCGGCAGCACTGGCAATGGCCTGAGTGGAGCCAGCAACAACCACCTGTTTCGGTGAGTTGTAATTGGCGATAGAGACCTGATCCAGAGCCTTGACCTTGTGTTCAATAGCCTTCGCATCGCCCATAATGGCCAGCATTGCGCCTGCGTCATAGCCAGCTTCAGGTGATGTACACATAGCGATACAGCGGGAGCGGGAGAGGCTGTAGAAACCATCATCATCGATCACCCCAGCCGCCCACAGTGCAGTCAATTCACCATAACTATGACCGGCAACCATGTCGGCCTTAAAGCCACTCTGTTGCATCATTTTAAATAAGCCAACACTCACAGAGCCAATAGCCGGCTGAATATACTGAGTCTGTTTCAGCCTCTCTTGCTGAATTTTTTTGCCAGCTTCATCAAAGGCTCGTTCAGGGAAGACGGCGCTTGACAGCGTTGAGTCATTATCATTGAGTAACAGCTGCCCCATTTTGGCAAAACTTTCACGCATGGGCGGGAAGTTAAGCGTCAAATCTTTACACATGTTGAGATACTGAGAACCCTGTCCAGAGAACAGTGCGACCACTTTTGAACCTTCTGGTAGCGCCCGGGCACGGTAGTGAATTCCGCCAGGATGATTCCACGGCTCTTCATCTTGCGCTGTATTCAATTGCACCAGGGCGGCGGTTAGAAGCGCAATGACCGCGACCTGATCTTTGGCGACAAAACCCAGACGTGCATCGGCTGAGGGAATTCTGGCGTTTTCCGCCTCAGTAACAAAATTAAAATATTGCTGCCCGCTGTCATCTTTTTGCAGTGCAGCTAGCCAGGATTGACATTTGCCGGCTAAAGCCTCCGGATTATTGCTATGCAACACAAAGGCGTGTGGCACATCATGTTTGCGGTAAGCTTTATCGGCGGTTTGATCGGCATCAGATAGATACTCTTCCAGAACAAAGTGGTAGTTACTGCCACCAAAACCAAAAGAGCTGACACCAGCACGACGTGGCGTTTGCGCGTTATTGATCCAGGGACGGGTATCGGTATTCAGGTAGAAGGAAGAGTCCTCAATACTAAGCTTAGGGTTAGGATTATTGATATTGATGGTCGCTGGCAAGACCTTATGGTACAACGCCAGTGCCGTTTTAATGATTCCGGCGGAACCCGCTGCTGTTTTGGTATGACCAATCTGAGATTTTATGCTGCCTAAAGCAATATGCTGCTTTTCATGGGCTTCGCTATCAAACGCCAGCTTTAAGCCATCAAACTCGGCAGCATCACCGGCTTTAGTGCCAGTGCCATGTGCCTCAAGCAGTTTAACGGTGCTCTTATCAAAACCGGCATCCTCGTAAGCTCGGTCAATAGCAACACGCTGACCTGCTGCGCGTGGCGCATAGATACTCTTGAAACGCCCATCACTGGAGGTGCCGACACCTTTAATGACGGCATAAATCCGGTCATTGTCGC
>CAZALW010000388.1:0-2894 GCA_964485705.1 uncultured Thiotrichaceae bacterium | reverse complement strand
GCAGGTGTTGGCTACTCATATTTTTTTCCATCAGAAGCAGAGCGCATCCGTTTACCACTGATAAAAGACTGCCCACTACATCTACAGGTCTGTCACGCACAGCTACCATCAGGGGGAGAGCTCCATTTTGAAATATCTCCCAAAGAACCCGGCCCAACCGATGCACTCCAGCTAAAAGCCATATTTAAATTTAAGTCCAAACAGGTCAACCCCGAAGCGGTACGAGTTAAATTTGAAGGCAAAGAGATGTATATGGGCTACCTTGAATATGACCTCAAGCGAACAGAGAATGATATTGAGCACGATAGCACGGATAACGTCCAGTTCGTCGGTAAAGGCGGACTTTCAGTTTGTATTTTAGATCTCATGCAATGGGTGGTACTGGTTAATGTACAGATTGATAACACCATCTATGAGATACCGTTCGAGTTTGAAACCCTGCATATTCGGTGATAGATAAATATGATCACCGAACCAATACTTATTACCGCATTACTCATGGGTCTGCTTGGTGGCATCCACTGTGCCGGCATGTGTGGTGGCATCATCTCTGCACTGACACTGGGTATAGCAAAAGAAAAACGCGAGCACAGCAATACGCTGACCTTATACCTGTTATTTTATAATTTTGGCAGGATTGTAAGCTATGTCATTGCAGGAATAGCAATGGCTACGCTGGGTCTCGCCATCAAAAATATTGGTGATGCGATGGTGGTCAGGGAGATATTCAGCCTGATCGCTGCAGCTGTGATGATTCTACTCGGTTTATACCTGACTGGCTGGTGGACAAAGGCAATCCTTAAGATCGAGCATGCGGGTTCATTTGTATGGAAGATAATAGAACCACTAGCCAGAAAACTGCTCCCGGTTAACTCTACGGGGCAGGCATTAATGGCGGGATTGCTGTGGGGCTGGCTTCCCTGTGGCCTGGTCTATACCGCACTACTGCTGGCATTATCGGCAGAGAGCATAATTCAAGGTGGCTTGATCATGGCCAGTTTCGGCATTGGCACTCTGCCTGCGCTGTTCGCCATTGGTTTTTTCTCAGCAAGCCTTATGCCTCATCTGCAAAAAAAATGGCTACGCACCACAGCAGGATTGATGATTTTGAGTTTTGGTCTCTACCAACTATTGACTTTGTACCTGTAATAGTCCTGCTTATACGCCCGCAAAGTGCATAACCACTTTCACAATACCGACAACAAACAGGATAAATAAAACCACAAAAACAAACCCGCCAATGACAAAATGGTGAAACTTGCCATGCTCAAAATCACGCTCTCTATTGGCTTTGGTTTGCACACCAAACCAGGCGGCAAAAATACTGCCTGCAAATGAAAAGGGGGTAATCTTTTTATGTTTTTCGGGTTTTTCTGCGGTCATTGTATTGGCTGCTATGCAATAAATAGAATCTATCAATATCAATCAATATTTAAATTCTTAAGATATTTTTTAAAATCATCTGCCATGTCGTCATGTTGAAGTGCAATCTCAACATTAGCCTCTAAGTATCCGATTTTACTACCACAATCATACCGACGACCCTGGAAACTGTAAGCAAAAATCTCTTCCGTTTTTCTGAGTTCGGCAATGGCATCAGTTAATTGTATCTCATTGCCTGCTCCACGCTCTGTGGTTTTAAGTTTGTTAAATATCGCTGGTGTCAGTATATAACGTCCAACCACTGCCTGATCAGAAGGCGCTTCAGACGGTGCAGGTTTTTCTACAATTTCGTCAACCCGTGATAATCTGTCTTCAAGTTTAGGCCCTGCTACCATGCCGTATTTATCACTGTCAGTTAGTGGCACTGTTTGGGTACCGATAATACTGCCCTGTTTTTGTTGATACACGTCTATCATCTGTTGAATACAGCCAGCACCCCCATCGTTATAAATCAGATCATCAGGCAACAATACAGCAAAGGCCTCATTGCCGACTGCTGGTTCCGCACACAATACCGCATGCCCTAAACCCAATGCTTCCGACTGGCGAATAAATACGCAATGAATATGATCTGGTACCACATCCTGTACTATTTTTAATAATGCGTCTTTATTACGCAAACTTAGCTCGGTTTCAAGCTCATAGGCTTTATCATAGTGGTCGATAATTGCATTTTTAGTTCGACCGACAATAAATACCAGTGTATCTATGCCGGCCGCAACGGCCTCTTCTGTAGCGTATTGAATTAACGGCTTATCAACCACCGTCAACATTTCTTTTGCGATGGCTTTTGTTGCAGGTAAAAAACGTGTCCCTAATCCGGCTACGGGAAAAACAGCCGTACGTATTGTGCTCATATGAAGATTCCTGAAAAAATTTTCTGAAGTATTTTAAAAGTAAAACCCGATTTTAGACTATATTGACATGCAAGTTTAAATGACTATGGTAAAATTTCACTAATATTCTAAATTAAACGGATTGTTATGACCTACGTTGTTGTTGAAGATTGTATTAAATGCAAACACACTGATTGTGTCGACGTTTGCCCTGTTGACTGTTTTCATGAAGGACCTAACTTTCTGGTCATTGACCCGGAAGAATGCATAGACTGCACCTTGTGTGAACCAGAATGCCCTATCGGCGCAATTTTTGCCGATGATGATGTCCCCGAAGGACAGGAACACTTTACCGCACTCAATGCAGAATTAAGCCTGGAATGGCCAGTGATTAATGTTAGTACAGAATCACTTCCCGATGCAACGGAATGGGAAGGCGTACCTGATAAATTAAAATTACTGGAACGATAGCAGACCCTAAATCACACTAACCTTAGTCATAGCCTGAAAAAGTGTGTCAGATTTACTCGTGAACAAATGACTGAGTTTGGTCATTAGCTGACCTTTAAAAACAAAAGCATAGTCCGCGAAGAACGCAAAAGACGCGAAAAAAGC
>CAZALW010000387.1:0-2894 GCA_964485705.1 uncultured Thiotrichaceae bacterium | reverse complement strand
GGTGCTTTTTCAGGATAGAGCTCGAAAACCATTGTGCCTTTGCTGGTTTCGACTTTAACTTTTGGGTTGGCGGCTTGTGCTAGCTGAAATTGAAAAGCGAAAGCGAATGCTGCTAAACCGAGTAATATTTTTTTAAGTTTCATGTTTAACTCTTGTGATGGCGTTAATATTTTTGTGAGGTTAACGGAAAGTCAGGTCTTTGTCAGCATAAAATACAATTAGCTGGATATCGTCGCCTTACGCGATAACTGGGTTTTGTTAATGCCGATAGAGCGTAGAAACAGGGTGACCAGTTCATTGCTGAGTTCATGCAAGCTGATATCGACCAGCCTGTCCTGTGGTTGCAGACACTTTTGTATCAGGGTCTCCCTTACCATGCCCTGAAACATCAGGCCTGCGCTTAATATTGTTATCTCGCGATGCGGAATATCATAAGGCAGGGTTTCATTTAAGCCAAATTCGATGTAATCGGTAAAGCTTTTCCAGCGGTTCTGGAAAAAGGCCAGTGTTGCCGGGTTGCCTTCAAGCAGGCTATGCAGTTCGATTCTTAAAATATCGGGGTTTTTTGCAATGTTTTCGATGTAGACCTGGGTCATGCCTGTCAGTGCATCTTCAAAACTGGTGCCATGGCTGACAATGGTGTCAACATAACTTTGGCGTTGGCAGGAGAATTTTTCTAATACGGCGGCATACAGGGTCTGTTTAGAGGTAAAATGCCGGTAGAGAATAGCCGGGCTGACGCTGACTGCACGTGCGATTTCATCAACGGAGACACCATGAAATCCTTTGCTGGCAAAAAGGCTCTGAGCAGCGGTAAGAATGGTTTCTTTGCGCTCAGAGCCTGAAAGTCGATGACTCACGTCGTTAGTCAACTTTAGTAACTGTCCTGTTTGTTTGTCTTTAAGCGCTTAGGCAGGTTTTTGGATTAAAAAGACGAATTTACCGTCTTCTTCACCACTGGACTTCAGCTCATTGCCTGTCTGTTTGCAAAAAGCTTCAAAATCTTTTACTGAGCCCGGATCCGTTGCAATAATTCTTAGCGTTTGGCCAGCATCCAGTGCTGAAATCGCTTTTTTAGCGCGTAGGATAGGAAGTGGGCAGTTTAAACCGCTGGCATCTAGTTCTGAATCAAAGTCACTCATGGTGATCTCCTCATTTTAGTTTGTGGGTTATTCGCACAGCCTTAGCAGGTAAGGTTGTGTGGGTGTTTTCATATAAGCTTTCGTTTATATAAGTGAACGTTTACTAACTTATAAAAATTTTTTGTTCCTGTCAAGCCGGATTTGTCTACTCGGGTTCGTCTACTAAACGCTTAGGGAATTTGTGATGTTAGGGTGGTGACGGAGCTATGAACTACTACTCGCCTTATTCGATCAGTTCATCTTTGTGCTCGTCGATGATTTTTGTTACGACTTCTTTTCTCGGCCAGGCATCTGGATAACGTGTGGTAAAGTATGCTGAATTTTGGGCAAAATGTAGTATTGACTGAGTTTTATGCAATTAGCTAATGTACTAATTAATGAGTGGGAAATAGCTGTTATTGTTCTGTTAAGTGCAATAGTCATTTTATTGATAACGCTAGTATTACGTTTAAATAAAAGATTCAGTGAGCTGGCTGATAAGTCTGATGAGCAGCTTCGGCATGGGCAGGCTTTGCATGATGATCTACAGCAAAACAGCCAACGCAGCACAGCGGCTTTACTCGAAGCGCAAAACAACATGCGGTACAACATGCAGTTAAAAATGGAGCAGCGTTTTGGTGAGGTACAACAGGCTTTGGAAAAAAGGCTGGGTGAAATGTCGCAGGCATCGGTCGAGCGTCTGGCTAAATCAAGCGAAAATATGCAGCAAAGCCTGCAACAACAATTACAAAGTTTGCAGAAAATAAAATCAGATTTTGAACAACGTTTTGGAGATATGCAGCAAAGCATTGAAAAACGCCTGGGCGAAATGTCCAAACTTAGTATCGAAAGTTTTACTAAATCTAATAATGAGTTACATGAAATCCTGCAAAAGCGTCTGAGTGACATTAGTGGCCAGGTAGAACAGCGACTGGAGAAAGGGTTTGAAAAAACCACTGAAACCTTTATTGATGTAGTAAAACGCCTGGCACTGATAGATGAAGCGCAAAAACGTATCACTGAGCTTTCCAGTAATGTGGTGAGTTTGCAGGAAGTGTTGACCGATAAGCGCTCTCGCGGTGCTTTTGGTGAAGTGCAAATGGCAGGTTTGATAAGCAATATTATGCCAGAAGGAAGTTATGCTCTGCAGTACACATTAAATAATGGTACGCGAGTTGATTGTATGATGTTTTTGCCAGACCCCACTGGGCATATTGCGATTGACTCAAAGTTTCCGCTCGATTCATTTCAGAAAATGATGGATGATGAAGCCTCAGATGCTGAGCGAGCAAAAGCAGAAAAACAGTTTCGTTTAGATATTAAAAAGCACATTAAAGATATAGCCAGTAAATATATCATTGAAAATGAAACCGCTGATGGCGCCATTATGTTTATTCCGGCAGAAGCGGTGTTTGCAGAGATTCATGCACACCAACCGCAGTTGGTGACCGAGGCGCAACGTGCCCGGGTGTGGATGGTATCGCCAACCACTTTAATGGCGGTATTAACCACGGCAAGGGCGGTACTAAAAGATTCTGCGACACGTAAACAGGTGCATGTTATCCAGGAGCATCTGGTGGTCCTGGCAAAAGATTTTGAGCGTTTCAGGCAGCGTATGGGTAATTTGTCAAAACACATTCAGCAGGCGAATAAAGATGTTGAAGAGGTACATATTTCTGCATATAAGATTAGCAGTCGATTTGAAAAAATAGAGCAAGTTGAACTAAAATCTGTCGAACTAAAAGAAGAAGAGGCGGAACTTTTAGAGTCTGA
>CAZALW010000386.1:0-2901 GCA_964485705.1 uncultured Thiotrichaceae bacterium | reverse complement strand
ATAAATTCATACTGAGTTGGAGAGTTAAATGGAAGTCGGAACCCTGACGATTGATGGCAATCAGGCCGCTGCTGAGATTGCGCATTTGACCAATGAAGTTATTGCCATTTACCCGATCACACCGGCATCACCCATGGGAGAATGGGCTGATGAGTGGTCCTCGCGCAAGCGAGTTAATTTATGGGGAACAGTACCCCGTATAATTGAATTACAAAGTGAGGCGGGTGCGGCGGGTACCATTCATGGCGCTTTACAAACTGGTGTGCTGTCCACCACTTTTACCGCTTCGCAGGGATTGTTATTAATGATCCCTAACATGTTTAAAATCGCCGGTGAACTATCACCTACTGTGTTTCATGTGTCGGCACGTTCAATTGCTGCCCAGGCACTATCGATTTTTGGTGATCACAGTGATGTCATGGCTGTACGCACCACCGGTTTTGCTTTTCTGGTATCAAATTGCCCGCAGGAAGTGCATGACATGTCGCTGATCGCTCAGGTTGCCACCCTGGAATCGCGTATTCCCATTGTGCATTTTTTTGATGGTTTTCGCACTTCGCATGAAGTTGCCAAAATCCAGTCTATTGAGCTTGATGTCATCCGGCAAATAATGAGTCAGGAAAAAATCAGTGCGCATCGCCAGCGTGCATTGTCACCTGAGCATCCGGTGATAAGAGGAACGTCTCAAAACCCCGATGTTTATTTCCAGGCGCGTGAAACCGTCAACAGCTATTACCAGGCGATGCCGGATATTGTGCAAAAGGTGATGGATCAGTTCGCGGATCTTACCGGTCGTGTTTACCACCTGTTTGATTATGTTGGTGCAGATGATGCAGAAAAGGTCATTGTGCTGATGGGTTCCGGTGCCGAAACGGTGCAGGAAACGGTTACTTTTCTCAATGCGCAGGGTGAAAAAACCGGGCTGGTTAAAGTTCGCCTGTTTCGTCCCTTTGATGCCGCAGCTCTGCTTGATGTTTTACCAGCAACGACAAAATCTATCGCTGTGCTGGATCGCACTAAAGAGCCCGGTTCTGATGGTGAACCGCTGTACAAGGACATTGTCACTGCCTTAGCGCAACACAGTCGTGGCGGTAACAGTCACCAGAAGCAACTCAAAACCACCAGATTTGATAATAACTTCCCTGTAATTATTGGTGGACGTTATGGTTTATCCTCAAAAGAGTTTACTCCTGGCATGGTCAAATCTGTGTTTGATGAGCTTGGCAAAACACATCCCAAAAACGACTTTACCATTGGCATTATTGATGATGTTACACACAGCAGCTTGCAGTGGGACGAGAGCTTTCGAACCGATGCGCAAAACAATACCTTTCAGGCGATTTTTTACGGACTGGGTAGTGACGGTACAGTCAGTGCAAACAAAAATAGCATAAAAATTATTGGTGAGGCCACCGATAAATACGCACAGGGATATTTTGTTTATGACTCGAAAAAATCCGGTGCAGTGACGGTTTCACATTTGCGATTTGGTGAGCAGCCGATACATTCGGCTTATCTTATTGAAAACGGGTCGGCTGATTTTATTGCCTGCCATCAGCCGGTGTTTCTTGAACGTTATCCCATGCTCGACATGGCGGCAGACAATGCGGTATTCCTGCTGAATACACCATTATCACCGGAAAAAGTCTGGCGCAGTATGCCGGGAAGTATGCAGCAACAAATTCTTGATAAACATATTGAGGTTTATTGTATTGATGCATATAAAATTGCCGACCTCAGCGGTATGGGAAAACGTATCAATACCATTATGCAGACCTGCTTTTTTTCTATTTCAGGGGTGTTGCCTGCAGATGCGGCGATCACAGCGATAAAAGATGCGGTAGAAAAGACCTATGGCAGAAAGGGCAAACGGCTGGTTGAGTTAAACTTTAAAGCCATCGATGAAACGCTGGCAAACCTGCATCAAATTACAGTACCGGAAAAAACGGATGCTATATTTGAGCTGGAAGACACGATACACCACGATGCGCCCGATTTTATTAAAAATGTCACTGGAGAAATTATTGCCGGTCGCGGTGACCGTATACCGGTCAGTTTATTGCCAGATGATGGTACTTATCCGTTGGGAACAGCGGCCTATGAAAAACGCAATATTGCAGTGGAAATTCCAGTGCTGGATGAAAACCTGTGTACTCAGTGCGGCAAGTGCCCGCTGGTTTGTCCACATACAGCGATTCGCAGTAAGGTATTTGATGAAAGCCTGTTAGACACAGCCCCTGAAACATTTAAGTCGATGCTTGTGAAAGGCAAGGATTTTCCACAGGGGCATCGTATGAGTTATCAGGTTGCACCGGAAGACTGCACCGGTTGTGGTTTGTGTGTCGATATCTGTCCGATACGTGATAAATCCAATGCCAGTCACAAAGCAATAAACATGGTGGACTACAGTAGCGAACTGCGCAGCCAGGAAAAACGAAACTGGGATTATTTCCTTACTCTGCCGGAATATGATCGCACCGCTATTAAAACCAGCACCATCAAAGGTGCAATGATCTTACAGCCGCTGTTTGAGTTTTCCGGTGCCTGTGTTGGTTGCGGTGAAACACCTTATATAAAACTGGCGAGTCAGTTATTCGGTGATCGCATGATAGTCGCCAATGCCACTGGCTGCTCATCCATTTATGGCGGCAACCTGCCTACCACGCCGTGGGCAAAAAATAGTGAGGGGCGAGGTCCTGCCTGGTCGAATTCATTGTTTGAAGACAATGCCGAATTTGGTCTGGGTATGCGATTGGCGATTGACAAGCAAAAGGAATATGCCGGTGAGTTAATGCTGCGGCTAAAAGCAGATGTTGGCGATGAGTTGATTGAACAGATAATGACTGCGGATGAATCGTCCGAAGCCGGGATAAAGCAGCAACGCTTGCGTGTACAGAGCCT
>CAZALW010000385.1:0-2912 GCA_964485705.1 uncultured Thiotrichaceae bacterium | reverse complement strand
ATGAAGCCATAGAAAAGTTTGTTCATGCCGATTTAGAATATAGAAAAGATATAGGTTCAAAGGAAAATCTGGAAAAACTTCTGAGTTATGATTTTTATTAACAGAACCAGCATAGAGATGTTTTTTAGCCCAACGAATTTACACCGTTGTCTGTCGGTAACAGACACCATTAAAGACGTTTCGTGGGTTGTGAAATAAACGTCAGGCCGTCAGGCTCAATCCATTTTTTAACTCAATGGTCGATTTAGACCAAAACCAACGCCTACGGGATGATTATTCTCCCGTAGGCGCGTAGTCATTTTTGTAGGCATTTTTTTAATCTCACAAGAGAGGTGAAATATGTTTATAAAAGCTAAAGGATTGTTTATGAAATGGAAAATTGATCGTGCTGTAATAAAGGATGTCGTTGTTAAATTAGGACTTTTCTTTATTACAGGTGGTATTGTTGGCTATGTCTTTGATAATAAAATTGACGCTATAACAGCGTTTTATGCTATATTCTTTGGTATAGTTTTTATTTTGGCAGGCGCGGTGCGTCCGCTCAAAAAACAGGAGTAATCTTATGGCTACTAGTGATATATATATAATAGCTACTATAACGTTTCTTGCAGTTTTAGTAGGAATTTTTACCTATTATGACATTAAGAGTGATAATTCTAATGATGGAGAAAATAAAAAACATCACCAATAATTAACCTTGCTTCGGCAGGATTCCAAAAGGCGTTAGCAAATGCTAACGCCTTTTTTGTTTTTTATGAAAGATAGTTTGGTTTGGTCGCATTAAAAGGGTCATAGGGTAATGACCCTTTAATCAACTATTTCACCATCATAATTAATAACATAGTTTAAAATCAACCATGGGATTAATTAATGAAAAAAAACAATTTTGTAAAATATCAACCTTATGCCACACCAGGTGAACGATTGAATTATATCTTAGATCATATTGGTTTTAAGAAGGGGCGAGGAAGAGTAAAGTCATTTCAACTATACCTACAAGAGCAACAACCAGAAAATTTTAGTCAAATCAAATACTCCACTGTGCGATCGTGGTTCCAGAATAGTTCGCCTCAAATGTCTAAAATTGATGCGATTATTAGCTTGTTACAAACTTCATATACTTTTCATCATGATATCTCACAAATAAAAACCTGGTGGAAAATTAGTGGTTTTAATCCATTTGTTGATACATTAGGTAACACTTCTCCAACACTGTTTCATCTGCAGCAGAAAACTAAAGATAATGAAGAAAAACTTCAATTTATTGTTATGTCTTTAGTAACAGAGATAACCGGTAAATATTTTAACTCATTAACGAGCACCGAACTGGTAGAAATTAAGGATAAAGCAGTCAAGATGGCTAAAGATTTTACAAACCCGTTTAAAACTGAATGCCCACCAGAATATATAAAGTTACTAATTAAGAATGAACTATTGGTATCTCTAAAAAAGAAAACAATCTGTGGTTGAAGCGGTGGCTATGTGGTCAACAGTGACGTGTCCTGTGTGCAAGTGGTTGGCCGGTGGTGGGTGATGTTTGTTATCATCCACGAGCGGTCAATGGCTTGTGCCCAGGATGGTAACAGAACGCCCGTTGTCCAGCATATCCACGGCTTGTTCTGTCCTGATAGAAAAATCGCTATATTCTTTATCTTATGCGACAAAACCCCGTAGTTTGTCTCAGGGGCACTTTTCGGCTCTTTTTCGACTGTTAGCGTTTTCCACTTTTCCATAAAAATCGAATAAGGCTACAAATAAAGCCTTTTTTACGCCCCCTAGTTTCTTTGCCAGCACCGGCTCCGGATCCGCTGCAGCCACGGTGGCCAGCTGAGCCAGGTTTAATTAATTGCTGGTGAAAAGCGACAAAATAACTAATAAACGATTTTTTGACTCACCGATGAGCGTTTTTTGCTAGAATTAAGACCATGGAAAATAACGCCGATTTAGCCAGAATCACTGCCCCTGCCTCACCCTCTGAGAAGGCGCACCAGTCCTTATTAATTGACTGGGATTATTACCTGGCTCGTCGGCGGTCATTATTGCTCGAAGACACCACCCTGCCCCCGTATTTACTCAAGCCCGAAATCACCGACCTGCTCGATGCCACAAAAAATGATATTCACCATTTTTTAATCAATACTCTGTGGCACACTGGTGGCCGCATCAGCGAAGTGCTGAGCCTGACCCCCGCGCATTTTTATTTTGATGGTAAACATCCTGAGATTATTTTACCGACCTTAAAACAAAAACGCGGACGACCAAAAGCCGGTGCCATTAAACAACGACTGCTGCCCGTCTATGACAGTGACTACATCGAGGAGGCCTTGCGCTACCTGGCTACTCACCGGCGCGGGAAACATGAACCGTTATTTGATATTTCACGTGCCACGGCGGATCGCTGGTTAAAAGCGGCGGCGGATACATTAAAAGCCCAGGGTGAGCCATTGAGTATTGAGGTGAGTTGTCATGTGTTGCGGCACAGCTTTGCGGTGAATTGTGTGTTGCACTGCGTGGATGTGCCGGTGTTGCAGCAATGGCTCGGTCACAAAGACCGGCGATCCACTGAAATCTATACAAAAGTGTTAAATGCGGAGACCGCGCATATGATGACGCGGGTAACCTTTACTTAATACTACTGGTATCTTTGGAGGAGCTCACACAAAACCCTAATTATTATGTTTTAACCACGCTAACACCTTTAATAGAATGCTTTCTGTTTTAATTTTCACTATAGGCTCAATCTTATATCTGGCTGATGTTATTTCTACACCATGAATGAGTGGTTCTTGCTCGTTCAAATGGAGAAAAAACCGACTTATGATTGTTCGATTATTACCAGAGGATACATAGTAGTTATTCCTGAATTCAAGTAATAAGTGCATAACCGGTTAATGTTTTTTCTTTGATACCCG
>CAZALW010000384.1:0-2914 GCA_964485705.1 uncultured Thiotrichaceae bacterium | reverse complement strand
AATAATAAATTAATCGGTGCTTTTAATATGCATGATATATTACGCGCTGGAATCGTTTGAAAACAACGATTCAATGAAAAATGAAAAGTGAAAAATGAAAAATAATAAACCACAAACTACAAACCACTCACTATTCTATTTCTGTTCGCATTTCATTTTTCACTTTTCATTTTTCACTTTTCATTGAGTACTATGGACATTATAGAAAAAGCAAAAAAAATCGAACTTGTCATCTTCGACATCGACGGTGTGATGACTGATGGCGGCCTGTTTTTTGATAACAACGGTGGCGAATACAAAGCCTTTCATTCACTAGACGGGCATGGTTTACGCATGTTGCAAGAATGCGGTGTTAAAGTAGCGATTATCACCGGCCGCAAGTCAGAACTGGTTAAACATCGGATGCATGATTTAGGTGTCACTATGTTATATCAGGGCTATCGTGACAAAATCCCGGCTTTTGAAGCCTTACTCAAAGAAGTTAATCTCAGTAAAGATCAAATCACCTATGTCGGTGATGACGTGGTTGACTTGCCTATCATGACACAACTGAACTTTGCCATTGCGGTACAGAACGCTCACCCTTTTGTTAAACAACATGCACACTGGATAACAGAGCGTAGCGGTGGCCGTGGCGCAGTGCGTGATGTCTGCGAGTTTATCCTTGAGGCTAAAGGCCTGCTTCATGACAAACTTCACTCCTACCTTTATACTAATTAGTAATTAGTAATTAGTATTAATCGTTGCATAAGTTTTCGCCGCATACTTTTGTGACGCGCCGTATACGCCCCACATGGATGTGGGTAGTGCGGAAAATGCAGGAGCAATTTTCAGCTATCCCTATAGGCTTGACGGTCGCTTCCATGCTACCGACAGTCACAAAAATATACAGCGAAAATTTATGCAACGATTAATATGAAGGGTCTTATTAGTTTCAGCTTTTTTATTATTATTGCTATCATTGTCTGGTGGTCTGTCACCGAAGATTTTAGCGCCAGCCATCAATTACAGCAAGACCGTGATAAACCCTATGTTGAGATTTTTATGAATGAGTTTGAGCTGACCGCTATGGATGATAGCGGTACACCAGCTTATATACTACATGGCTCAACCTTACAGCAGTTTAATAACTCCGATGATACGCAAATCACGCAAGCGGTATTTCACCTGTTACAAAAAAACGCACAATGGAAAATCAGTGCCGATAACGCCATACTAAATAATAAAAAACAAACCATTCAGTTAAATAATAATGTGCTTATGCAACAACAAAATACTGAACCTGCTATCAATATTCGCACTCAAAGCCTGTTAGTGTATACCCAAACGCAAATAGCACAAACTCAGAAAGCCGTTAAAATCACTCAGGGCTCATCACAAATAAAAGCCAACGGCATGATCTTTAACAACATCACCAGCGAACTTGAACTTTCACCTAATGTGAACTCGGTTTTATTGCCTTATGAATGACTTTATCCTGAAAAAAACAACTGCATCACGCAATTCGCTTAATCATTACCTGTTTAACCTTAAAAAAGCAGCGCTGCTAACCGGTTTATTCTTTTTCACTTTACCTGCTTTTTGCTGGGCACAGGAAAATGTCGAAAAAATCTTTCTCAGTGCAGATCGTATGCAAATGGACATTAATTCAGGCAAAAGCATTTATACTGGAAATGTTAAAATCACCCAGGGAGGACTGGTTTTAACGGGTGATAAAGTAACCCTGAAACGTAGTCAGGAAGAAATTGAGCGCATCACGATTATTGGTAAACCTGCTCACTATAAGCAGGCGACAGAAACCGGCCAAAGCATTACTGCACAAAGTGAACATATGGTTTATATCGCCAGCGAGAACAAACTGATATTAACCGTCAACGCCCATTTACAACAACCTGATATCAAACTTAGCAGCCACAAAATCGTTTATAACACACAAGATCAAACCGTCATTGCGGGCGGTAACGATGGGGCAACAAGTACCGATGCACAAAAAAAACAGGCACAACGCGTCAATATCACGCTCACTCCAAAAAGCAATTGAGAATGGATAATCGATAATGAGCAGTGCCACATGGATGTGGCGTTTACGAACCAAAGGATGGAAAATCAAAGACCAACACCAACACACTAAAATATAGCCACAAACCAAACAACATCGTTTTATATTCTCAATTATCCATTTTCAATTATCAATTAATAAGTAACCCAATGCCTACACTACGCGCCAGCAATTTAGCCAAAGCCTATAAATCACGCAGCGTGGTGAATGATGTCTCTTTTGATGTAAACAGCGGTGAGGTAGTCGGTCTGCTCGGCCCCAACGGTGCCGGAAAAACCACCAGTTTTTACATGGTAGTCGGACTGGTAAAGCCAGACAAAGGCACTATTCACCTGGATGAAAACGACCTTACCCGACTCCCGATGCACGCCAGAGCACAACAAGGCATTGGTTATTTGCCTCAGGAAGCCTCGGTATTTCGCAAGTTAAGCGTTGAAGACAACATTCTTGCGGTACTGGAAGCTCAAAAACAGTTTAACGCGGCACAACGCAAACAAAAACTGAACTCATTAATAGACGACCTGCAAATCGACCATATACGCCATAATATCGGACAGAGCCTGTCTGGCGGTGAACGCCGCCGTGTCGAAATTGCAAGGGCACTCGCTTCCCAGCCCGCCTTTGTACTTTTAGATGAACCTTTTGCCGGTGTTGACCCTCTTTCTGTCATCGAAATTCAGAAAATCGTCAAACACTTGACTGACCGCAATATCGGCGTATTAATTACCGATCATAATGTACGTGAAACACTGGGGATTTGTCATCGAGCCTACATCCTCAGCAGCGGTAAAATAATCGCGCAGGGAACGCCCGATGAAATTCTTTCTAATGAAGAAGTGCGAGAAGTCTATCTTG
>CAZALW010000383.1:0-2921 GCA_964485705.1 uncultured Thiotrichaceae bacterium | reverse complement strand
ACATATTTCCACAGACAGGATTATATTGACCATCATAACAACTTAAATAGCCTTTTTTGATGAGTGATGATGTAACTTTATTGAAGTCCTTAGCGTGATAAAAAGTTTTAATTTGTTCCCTAGTTAAACGTTTTCCATCTTGATGTGTGCCAAATATTTTCTTTCTACGGTTTGATATAAGAAGGTTCATGAACTCTATTTCGCCAGGGGAACAAACACCTTTTACGCCTAATTCCCATGAATGTAATGAATTACCACCGCGATAGTCTATTAATCTATACCCATTAAGCTGAGTGAAATCGCTACCGATTACCTTTTTAAGCTTTCTTATAAAATCGGGAGAACAAATGTATTTAGAATCTGGATTTTTTTCCAATATATCTTTAACGGTTTTAGGTTTTCTTTTTTCTTCTTCAAATAAAGATGCCTGAATATTTTCCGTATTTAATTTGAATTTATGAGTATCAGTCGCGCCTAGATCACTATTTAAAGTAAGATTTAGTTTTCTATTCATTACACCAAGAATATATATTCTCACTCTATTCTGCGGAACATCATAATTACTAGAGTTTAATAGAAGATAATCGACAGAGTACCCAATAGCCTCTAGTTTTTCTTTAATTGTTTGATAAGTTCTCCCTTTATCATGAGTAATCAACCCTCTTACATTTTCCAACAAAAAATAATCAGGTTTTTTTTGATTTAGAATTCTTTCGACATCAAAAAAAAGTGTTCCTCTCGTGTCACCGAAGCCCTTTCTTTTTCCAGCATACGAGAATGATTGACATGGAAAGCCTGCTAATAAAAAATTAAAATTAGGAAATTCATTAACTTCTTTAATATCCGAATAAGGGTTTTCTCCAAAATTTAACTCGTAAGACGCACAAGCATTTTTATCTATTTCAGAGCTAAATACACATTCGACATCTATTCCAAGCTCTAAGCAGGCTTGCTCCATTGCAAGCCGTATACCACCAGTACCAGCAAATAGATCAATAAATTTAATCAAGTGTTTCACCTATCCATTGCGAAAGAGTATCAAATTCTTGATTTGAATAAGCGACTGTACAATCACTATTGTCACAAATAGTAGATATGGCTGATGTTCTTTGGAAATTACCTGCACCATCTAAAACGTAAGCAATTTTATGACCATTTGAATGCATAAGATTCATTCGATCTGCCGCTTGTCCTGATTTTCGCTCAATAGTGCTATTTGTTGTAACTTGAAAACTAACTTCTATTCCTACTTTCTTATCCCCTTTTTCCACAACTATATCAAAAGGCATACCACTTTCTTTTTTATACCCATCTAATGCAATATACCCATTACTGACCACACGATAGTTGTCACCTAATGATTTCGATAAATGTTTTACTATTTCTTGTTGGGCAAGCTGACCTAATGAATTTGCAGTCGCGCCACCTGTTATACGGCTTACGTTTATATAGCGTTCTTTAACATATTTTTCTAAAACTTCTGCTTCCCCTAATAACGTGCCAATTTCACAAGCTACTAAGCCAGCCTCTTCATTAACCGTTGATGTTGAACCAAACATTAATAGGATAATCATGTCCCTATATAGATTGGATAACTGTTTTACCTCAATTAAACCTTCACCATCTATAAAGAGTTTTTTGTTACCAAGACCTCGAATCGGTAGACATTTAAAATCGTAAGTATAATTATTCGAATGCCATGAGAATGCTATGGAATGCTGGTTTTTCCCAGATTGGAAAATTGAGGAAAAGGCTCTACCAAGCCTTTGTATTGGTTCGCCACCATAATCAGCTAGAACACATAGATGTTTTAGAAATAAGTTGGCTGGAAATTCAGAAGCCTCAAGAAGATCAAATATTTGATATGGATTTTTTTTTGAAAGTGAGATGATTTTTAAGAAATCATCCTGGGTTTGCAATAACTTTGGAATGACGCTAATTGCTGCATTTGCTTGATTCAGGTGTTCAGGCCACCATAAAACGGCATTTCTCTCTAACTCTCTGATATTTCGATTAAATTTCATCCGTCATCCTGAATTTCATAACTATGTTTATTTTCTCATATATTGCTACAAGTTGTATTGGTGTTTTTTGACAGCTTTCGCCGAAGAGAAAGTGATATAGTTTTGTAACAGAGGCTCCTTAGGAAAAATGGTTCGACCTTGTTATGAAAGTTAATGGACAGCAATGAAACGCGCCAAAAAGGGATGTGATTTAAATACTAATACACGCCCGGAATAAATCGATATGGAACCTGTTGCTGGTAGCTTCTGTAGTCTTTATCCATTGCCAAATGCCTTTCTTCTGTCCATGCTCTTAAAAAGTAAATAATCGCAAAACCAATTAGCAAACCAATAAAATATTTACCTAAAAATATTGCTTCAATGGCCCATATCATAATCTTCGCAGTGTAAGCAGGATGGCGGCAATAGCGATAAGGCCCATGTGAAACCGTGCCACGGTTCGTCAAATTTGATGCTTTTAGCTTTAAGGTAAATGATGCCCAGACAAAGACTCCCCACAGTAATGTAATACTGGTTAATACAATCGGTTCTGCCCAGGAGTTGATATTGATATGAATAGAGAAAAGCTGGTAATCAAAGATATTAAAACTGTACTGGTTAAATGGTGGGTAACACCACAGACATACAAGCCAGCCTAGTATTGTAGGTTCAACCGACCGTATCTGGTTCCTGGCGTGGTGGCTTTCAAACATGTAACCCGATAGAAAAATACTGGTATCTGTCAGTATCAATAATGCAAGAATAAAAGCATTCATTTGATGAAACGTCCATTCAAATGCTTGTAACAAATTCCATTGATGAATGACATTGCCAATCACCCAGCTCGCTAATAAAGGTAGGAAAAACAGTTTGACTGCTAAAATTAAAAAACCTTTTTTAACCGGAGACTGCCATTCA
>CAZALW010000382.1:0-2955 GCA_964485705.1 uncultured Thiotrichaceae bacterium | reverse complement strand
ATCAAGCACTTTATCGGTAATATCGAGTTTTTTATCTGTATAGGCAACACCTTCACTTAATACCAGACTGTACTTACCGCTTTTAGCAATATTATCAATAATACTTCTTACCTGTTGTTGCAAAACGGCAAGCTCCTGATTTCTTACGAGCGCTACTTCTTGCGTTAGTTGCGCTTCTTGTTGTCTGAGTATCTGTATTTTTCCAATAATCTCATTTTTCAGGTCATTAAGTTTATCTTCCGTCATCACCAGTTCATTTCGTTTGAAATTTTCCTGCATTTTGGTGATTTCTTTTTCCAACGCTTTTAAAGCATCACGCTGCGGACCAAATCGCTCTAGCATGGATGTATTCACCGCATCAACCTGAGGCGCTTCAGTTAATATTCTTTCTACACTCACAACACCTATTTTTAAATCTGACGCGGTTACATTTGTTGCGACAAAAGCCGCAATTAAAAAAGCACTTAATACTAATTTTTTCACTATATTCTCCTAAAAGGTTGAACCAATACTAAACTGGAATGCTCGCAAATCATCACCGGGGACATCATTAAGTGTTTTAGCATAACTGAAACGTAATGGACCAATCGGTGATATCCATACCATGGATACACCAACCGAGCTTCTTAATTGGTCAAGCTGAAACCCTGTTTCATTTGAGCCGGCATCAAAGGTGGGCGAACCTTGCAAAAACACATTACCTACATCAAAAAATGCACTCAGGCGTAAAGAGCTGGGCGGTTTTTCAACAAATGGTACTGGAAATATGTAGTCAGCGCCAGCAGTAACACGCATATTACCACCAATGGCAAAATCATTATTGGGATCAGGATCTCTGGGGCCTAGTGAATTAGACTCATAACCCCGGACGGTACGAATACCACCTGCAAAATATCGTTCAAAAAACGGTAGTCCATCTGTATTGCCATAACCATCGCCATATGCCAGATTGGTGCGTAATAATAGCGTGGTTGCGCTGGTTATACCGACGTAAGTATTGGTTCGGTATGATACTTTGTAGTATTCCAGTTCGCTGCCCGGCACTGTCATATTCATCGCAATTATATGCTGCACGCCTGCGGTAGCAAATACCGTTCGGTTGCGGGTATCATGCGAAAAGCTGGTATTTAACGTTAAGCTGTTATAGGCGGTTTTACCATCATTACTATTTATAAAGTCCGTCACATCCGTAGAAGGATTAATGCTTGACGGGGTTATCTTGATATAGCTGTAACCATAACCCAGACTCAGGGTATTAAATTCAGACAGTGGAATACCATAACTGATACTGACATCACCCGAATTGGTCTGGAAATTATTAATCAGTTCTTCAGCAGCATCCCGGTCACGGAAGGAAACGCTCAAGGTTCGGCTAATACCATCAACCGTATAATACGGGTTGGTGTAGGCTGCGCTGTATATAGTATTAGCACGGTCAGTATTAATATTCAGGGCAAGACGTTTACCGGTGCCAAATAAGTTTTCCTGGGTTAAACCAACATTAAAAACAAAACCCTGAGTTTGTGAAAAACCCGCACCGATATTAAAACTGCCTGCCAGCTTTTCCTCAATCTGCACTTTTAAATCCACCTGATTAGTTGTGCCCGGCACTGGTATAGGTGAAATATCAACCATAGCTACGTATGGCAGCCGTTGAAGTCGAATCTTTGAACGCTCCAGCAAGTTACTTGCCAGAATAGAACCTTCCATCAAACGTATCTCTCGTCTGAATACACTGTCATGGGTACTGTCATTGCCAAAAATGTTAATACGGCGAACATAAACTTTTTCACCAGGAACAACGTGATAAGTCAACGCCACCTGTTTTTTTTCATCATCAATAACTGGAGATATTTGTACTGTAGAAAAAGCATAACCTATTCTACCCATCTGGTCTTCAAGCCGCTTTTTCGTTGTGGTCATCAAGCTTCTTGAAAAAATCATACCTTGTCGCGTTAGCATTTGCGACTCCATGGTTTGACGATTAACGACCATTTCACCGGTTAAATCAGAGGATGAAATTTTATAACGCGGCCCCTCAGAAACATTGATGGTTATATAAATATCCTGTTTGTCAGGCGTGATGGATACCTGCGTGGATTCAATCGCAAACTTAATATAACCACGATCAAGATAATATGAGCGAATTTTCTCCAGGTCACCGTTTAGTTTTGGTTTTGAATAATCATCTGCTGAAGATAATATTGCCCATGCTGATGGCACACCGGATTCAAGCTCATCGAGTAAAGTATCATCATCAAAAACATCATTACCAACAATATTGATGTGTTTAATTAAGGCGACCTGCCCTTCTGAAATAGTAATTTCTATATCAACTCGATTCTGGTCAAGCTCGGTGATGTCCGCATTTATTTTTACGCCGTATTTTCCCTGACTAAAATAGACACGTTCAAGTTCCAGTGTTAATTTTTCAAGTAAGGAGCGATTATAAATCTGTCCGCGTGTCACACCGATATCAACCAGCGCGTCTTTTAACGCATCATCATCGATATCTGAATTGCCAGAAAACGTCACCTCGGCTATAGAGGGTCGTTCTACAACGCTAACGATCAGCATGTTTTCATCACGAAGAAGTTTTACATCCGCAAAAAAACCGGTTTTATATAGCTCACTAATAGCAAAGGTAACTTGATTGTCATCGATAGGGTCACCGACAACAATAGGCAGGTAATTCAACAAAGTGCCATCAGGTAGGCGCTGCAAGCCTTCTATTTTTATTTTATCCACGACGAAGTCATCAGCATGAGCAGATAACATACAGATACTGGTAAAAAATATAATGGAGAAAAATAAACGAAGCATAAAAGCAGTTAATAGTTAATAGTTAATAGTAAAAAACAAAACCAATACAAAACAGATAATTTAATTCTCATTCTCATTTTCACTATTCACTATTCACTATTCACTATTCACTATTCACTATTCACTATTCAC
>CAZALW010000381.1:0-2957 GCA_964485705.1 uncultured Thiotrichaceae bacterium | reverse complement strand
GTTTCTGTAAGCGTTTACGCATTACTTTGTGGTAATCACGACCCAGCGCATAACGCGAGATATAAGCCATATTCGGGTTTGCCAGCACCGTATCGGATAACTCACAATCCGGCGGCATATAATCCATGCGTACAGAAATAACCCGGCAGGTATGGTCAACAAGCTGCTCAGGGTGGCTGCGTTTGCTGCCATGTTTTTGCATATAGTCCATCTCACCATGAAAGCCAGCCGCCAACCAGTCACTCAGACGCTTATCGTGTTCGCTCAGGTCAATATCCGACACTCCTAATTGCTGAAAGCCAAGTTCTTTGGACCAGTCTTTGATCATTTGTAGAAGCTGGGCGTAATTGATGGTTTTGGCGATTTCTGACATAAAAAAACAGTTATTAGTTGTAAGTTTTAAGTAGCAGATTTTAGAGTGTAGCAGATAGCCTGTCATTCAGACCACACACAGATAGGGTTTTACACTTTTTGCTTATAACTTAAAACATAAAACTTAAAAAACTATTCTTGTTCCCACGCTCCTGAGTCACTGCCATTGACTTAAGAGCTAAATCATATTTAATTCAATAATTTGTCGCAGCTCCATTTACTTAGTAGCAAACCGATCTCGTTCCCACGCACTGCGTGGTAATGCAGTGATTAACGCACCAGCGTTAACAGCTTATCACCTTAGCCTACTATTTTTATGCGTTGATACAACGCTGGTGCGTTTGCTACTACGTTACCACGCAGTGCGTGGGAACGAGAAACAGAAGGGTTTACGTTTTTACTTATAACTTAAAGCATAAAACTTACAACTTATTAAGATACAACTTAAAACTTTTATATTAAAATAACGACCCGATTCAACCATCACAGATAAGTCTTATGCCCGTCCGTACCCGTTTTGCCCCAAGTCCCACCGGTTATCTTCACGTTGGTGGTGCCCGTACTGCCTTATTCGCATGGTTATATGCCAGAAAAATGGGCGGTCAGTTTATTTTGCGTATTGAAGATACCGATCGTGAACGTTCCACCGAGGCATCGGTTAATGCCATTTTAGAAAGCATGGAGTGGTTAGGGCTGGATTACGATGAAGGGCCTTTTTATCAGACGCATCAGTTTGCGCGTTACCGGCAAGTCATTCAACAATTGCTCGATAGCGGCGATGCTTATTTTTGTGACTGTAGCAGAGAAAGGTTGGGCGAATTGCGCGAACAGCAAATGGCTAATAAGGAAAAACCGCGTTATGACGGCTGCTGTCGTGATAAAAAATTAGTCGCCGCCGATAATACCGTGGTGCGTTTCAAGAACCCGCTTGCAGGTGATGTGGTTATTGAAGATATGGTTAAAGGCCGCGTGGTGATTAATAACCGCGAACTGGATGATTTAATTATTGAACGCAGTGATGGCACACCAACGTACAACCTGACTGTAGTGGTCGATGACTGGGACATGAAAATAACCCATGTCATTCGCGGTGATGACCATTTAAACAACACCCCGCGTCAGATAAATATTTTAAAAGCGCTCGGTGCAGAGCTTCCAGTGTATGCGCATGTGCCGATGATTCTGGGTGATGATGGCAAACGTTTGTCAAAACGCCATGGCGCTGTCAGTGTGATGCAGTATAAGGAAGACGGTTTTTTACCTGAAGCCTTAATGAACTACCTGGTTCGTCTGAGCTGGTCACACGGTGATCAGGAAATTTTCAGCCGTGAAGAAATGATAAAACTGTTTGATGCGGTGGATATAAACACCTCGGCCTCAGCATTTAACAGTGAAAAATTACTCTGGTTAAATCAGCATTATATAAAAACCAAAAAACCTGAAGTTTTGGCGCAGCAGATGCAGGATTACATAAAAGATGCCGGTTACACGTTAGACAGTGGGCCTGATTTAACTGCCGTATTAAAGGTGTTTCAGCAGCGTTGTAATACCCTGGTTGAGCTGGCAGCGGATATACGTTTTCTTTATCAGGACTTCAATGAATATAATGCAAAACAGGCGAACAAGCAGTTTAAAGAAACAAGCTTACCCATTCTTGAAAGCCTAAAGAAGCAATATTCTGATTTAGATGACTGGACAGCGCAAGCGATACATCGAGTAGTTGAAAATACAGTGAATACACTCGAAGTGGGTTTTGGTAAAGTCGGACAGCCTTTGCGATTAGCTGTTACTGGTCACGGTAAATCACCCTCAATTGATGTCACACTGGAGTTGCTTGGTAAAGAAAAAACCTTACAACGTCTGGAGCAGGCAATCAGCTTCATAAAAGGTAGTGCGTAGTTTTGGGTTTTGTCATACCTCAACCTGCGGTCTGGTTGAAACTATTACACTTAGTTGTGCTGCACAGTTATGAAGTTGACACAGAGATAAAACAAATAAATACCTCTGTGATCTCTGTGTCTCAGCTCGTAGGTTGGGTTCGTGCCTCACCCCAACAAGTTGCTAACTTTTTTACTTCCGTCTGGCAAATCCCATAAGACATTGAGATAAATACTAACTAATCATTCAGGGATTTGCAAATACATAACCTCTGAGGAGTTGTGAAGTAGTGTGCCGGCGAAGCCTGCGAAGCATTTTCTGCGAAGCATTTTCTTTACTAAAAAGCCGATTCAATATAAGATGCGATTCCCATTTTGGGGCTATAGCTCAGCTGGGAGAGCGCAACACTGGCAGTGTTGAGGTCAGCGGTTCGATCCCGCTTAGCTCCACCATTTTATTTTATCCAAAACCCAGTAGGTCTCTGTAACCCGGTCAGAGATTTATTGGCTTCACTGTCATTCTGAACAATAGTGAAGAATCTTTTTCTTGTTCCCACGTTCTGAGTGAGAACGTATACCTGCTTATCAGGTAGGTATACGCTTTTACTGAGTCACTGATTTGGTCGGTATTTGTTCCCACGCAAAGCTTCACAGCCATTGACTTAAGAACTAAATCATATTTTGACCTCGTTCCCACGCACTGCGTGG
>CAZALW010000380.1:0-2977 GCA_964485705.1 uncultured Thiotrichaceae bacterium | reverse complement strand
CTCATCTTTAGTACAGCATGAATATCTCACGACATTCTTCTTGGCACACTAGCGTTAGCGGCGCGGCGTGTAAAACCGGTCAACGTTAATTGACTTGTTAGGGCTTTACTACTATTATGTACGGAATTGCAGTACGTTTTACAGGTGGGCGAAATGGATACTATTAGTGTAAATAAATTTAGAGACAACTTAAAAACCTTTGTGGAACAGGTGGTTACAGAGCACTTACCCCTAAAAGTTACACGCAGAAGTGGTGATGATTTTGTGGTTTTAAGTGCGGATGATTGGGAGCGTGAGCAGGAAACATTATATGTTTTACAAAACAATGACTTAATGAAGCAGATTGCGGCTTCAGCTGCTACAAATGCAAAGAATAAAGGATATAAACCTACAGCAGGGGAGCTAGATGAGATCACTGGTATTTGAAGGTAATACCTGGGTAGCATATGAGGAACTTAGGCTAAAGGACAAAAAGCTACACAAGGTGCTTTGCCGTTTATTAAAAGAAATGCTCCGTGACGATCCGCGTACTGGGGCTGGAAAACCTGAGCCATTAAAACACAACCTCTCTGGTTTGTGGTCTCGCCGCATAAGCCAGAAAGACAGGGTTATTTATAAGTACGATAAAGACTACATTTATATCTTTGCTATTGGTGGACATTACGATCAATTTTAATTTGCCCTAACGTCTCGTATCAGCGGTGGCAAAAAGGGGCGCGGCTTTTGCGACAGCAAAAGTCGTGACGCTTTTTGCCATCCGCTGCATACGCTTGTTGGGCTACAGCCTGACCGTATAGGTTGCCACTGTTATTTCAACAGACCCCGAACTAAAAATAATCACTTAATAAATAGGATTGGTTGGATTTTTACCTTACATTCAACACGCACAAATTAATGTGTTTTTTTACCAGCCGCTGTTTATATTCTCTGAGTTGCAACCCAAGTTTGTAGGTTACTGCTAAATAATCAGCATGTACTGCACTAAAATATACCAGCATTTAATGAACCTTGTTGGTTTTATTACTTTACTTTCAGCGCGCACGAATAAATGATTTTTTTATGCCCTTGTGTTTTTACTACTCGCTGTACGTGCTTTGTGATTTTTTTACTTTCAGCATGCACGATAAATGCTTTTTACTGCAAGCATCAATGCTGAATTATTCAGCACTATTCCTGGTAACATTATTAAAACAAATGATTTTTACTGCCAGAATCAATGCTGAATTATATTGCGCAAACCTTGGCAGCATCATTAAAAAATTGATTGCCTTTATCCCCTGTTTTGGTATTTATTACGGGTTTTATTCTTAAAGCCCAACGTCTCGTATCAGCGGTGGCAAAAAGAGGCGCGGCTTTTGCGACAGCAAAAGGCGTGACGCTTTTTGCCATCCGCTGCATACGCTTGTTGGGCTACAGCCTGACCGTATAGGTTGCCACTGTTATTTCAACAGACCCCGAACTAAAAATAATCACTTAATAAATAGGATTGGTTGGATTTTTACCTTACATTCAACACGCACAAATTAATGTGTTTTTTTACCAGCCGCTGTTTATATTCTCTGAGTTGCAACCCAAGTTTGTAGGTTACTGCTAAATAATCAGCATGTACTGCACTAAAATATACCAGCATTTAATGAACCTTGCTGGTTTTATTACTTTACTTTCAGCGTGCACGAATAAATGCTTTTTTATGCCCTTGTATTTTTACTACCCGCTGTACGTGCTCTGTAATTTTTTTACTTTCAGCATGCACGATAAATGCTTTTCATTTCCCGAATCAATGCTGAATTATATTGCGCCAACCTTGGCAGCATCATTAAAAAATTGATTGCCTTTATCCCCTATTTTGGTATTTATTACGGGTTTTATTCTTAAAGCCCAACGTCTGAACTCACTGGTTTTTACGGAGCGCAGCGGAGTAAAAATCCAGTGCAGTGATTTGTTGGGCTATTTCATTTTAATCGGTTTCTGATTTTCTTAATACCATTGCTGTTGCATCAACAGGGCAAATCTCAACACAAAGTCCGCAACCAAGACACATTTCTGGATTGTATTCCATCTGTTTGTCATCGAAGTTCCGCGCTTCAAAAAAGCATCTGTCAACACATTCACTGCAATGAATACAGATAGTAGCATCCGTAGAGGCGATGTATTCTGAGTGAACCATTAACTCTTTTCGTTCAGTGAGCTTTACTATTTGCAGTTCGTGACAACAACAGGAACAGCAACTACACAACGCAAAAATTTCGTGGTCGGGCATGTATAAAGCAAGGTGGATAAGGCCGTTTTCGTTAGCTTTCTTTAAAATATCAGCAACATCAGTTAAAGAGACATGACGGGCTTTACCTATTGAAACGAACTTATCTCCAACTTTATTCAGGAGAAAACAGACTTCCAAGGGCTTGTCGCATCTCTTATAATGTGTTCTGCATTCACAATCCTGCACTGCAACAGAATTTGCATTTGCCAGTATCTCCATAACCTGTTCTGTGGACAATACCCATTGTTTTGCACTGAGTGACTCTGAAACGGGGATGACTTTTGAAGATGCTGAAATTTGCCCTTTGCTGAGCCATTTATCATAATTGCCGATCCTTTTATCAAGAAAAGGGTCGGCAGTATATTTTTCTTTTTTCATCGTAGCATGCCTTAGGTTATCTCATGGTAGCCCAACGAGGCTGTAGAAAAACCTCTAAATCTACAAAATTCACTGTATTTTCAAGAATGTATAAAAGTGTAAATGCATGTACAACACTCCTGTATGCTTAATATAATGCTTTATATATAGATTAAATGAAAAATACATTCTACGATTAGTTAAATTTTTATTAATCGTTCAAATCGCCTTATATTTTTATACTGCCTCAACTCGAGGTTTTTCTACAGCCTGAACGTCGCAAATCACCGGCGTGGAACGAAGCGCAGCGTAGTGGAACGTCCGAGTGCATTTGCATTGTTATAAGCGCTTTTCTTTATG
>CAZALW010000379.1:0-2986 GCA_964485705.1 uncultured Thiotrichaceae bacterium | reverse complement strand
CGGATATGCGCAATGTGGTTATTTTCCCCGAACGTTTCAACGGTCGATATGCTCGCCTGGACCGTCCGCATTCGGAGATCAGTCCCTGGTCGATATGGTTGTCCTGGTCACCAGACCTGATTCACTGGGGTGATTCCGAAGTGGTGATGAAACCGGTGCAATATCACTGGGACGAAAGCAAAATTGGTCCTGGTGCGACCCCGATTCGCACAAATCGCGGCTGGCTCAGCATTTATCACGGTGTGTTTGAAACCATGGATGGGGCAGTTTATCGCCTCGGTGTGGCACTGCATGATCTAAGCAACCCGGCGAAGATTATCGGGGTTTCGGATGAGTGGGTGTTGGCCCCGCAAGACCCCTGGGAAATTACCGGCTATGTACACAATGTTGTTTTTACCTGCGGTGCGGTAGAAGATGAAGAAGGCGGCGTGAAAATTTACTGGGGTGGAGCTGATACCGTGATGTGTGCTGGCAGCGCACGCCTTGATGATCTGGTTGATCTGTGCCTCAGCAACAGTCGTTTACCTTTTTAACAGGTAACTTCTCCTTAGTAGATCTAATATGGGCAAATTCCTATTACCGTTTACATAGGTCACAATTATTCTGGTAGTAAAAATAAATTTTCGCCCACAAAAGTTTTAACCCCTGCAGCGGATGCAAAAGCATCACGAAACACTTCTGCCGGGTGCAAGACCTTGCGGCCAGTTGCTGCCAAAATCTGTTGTCGGCAACTGATACCGCTGGCTATAACAGGTATATTGTCATCTGTCTCACGAATGGCAGGAAACAGGATCAGCTCGCCAATTTGCATCGACAAAGCATAGTGTTCTTTTTTATAACCGAAAAAACCCGCCATGCCGCAACACCCAGAAGGTATGGTGCTGACGGTAACATTGGGAATCATCGCCAATACTTTTTCAGTAACTGACAGACCGACCAACGTTTTCTAGTGACAATGGCCGTGCAGCAGAAAATGTTGCGCTGGTATGTCATTTCTAATGTTACTGACAGGCTTTCTGGCAGGTATATTAAAATCAAATACTCTGACCCTTTTGATTGAACCGACACCCCGTTGGCACAGGGGATAAAGTTTGAGCTGGAGGGTTAATCATTCCAACTTGATATTTTTAATGTGTGCAGTGAATCTGGAATCGGTATTATCACCATCGGACATTAACCATAAGGCAACGGCATTTACCGGCACCTCGAAACGATAACTGGATTGCCGCCAACCCTGTTTGTTTTTAAAACTATCGACTGGAATCATAGTCACTCGACTGTTATAAGGATTAGTCCATTGTTCACCCACAGCATGTTTTGCATCCACCACCAGGTAAATCATATTTTCTGAAGGGAACGTTAATAACGTCTCAACACGTTTCATCCACGGTGGTAAAAATGGATTGGGTACTGGGCTGGGCAATGCGTTATCCGTTTCAAGCAATAAACCCAGTTTAAAAACAGCATCATCACCTGCTCGCTGCTGTTCATGCTGGGCATTTTTTATTTGTGGTCGGCCGTCGCTACGCCATTCAAAACTGACGCGGCTAATTTGTCTGACCCGTTCAAAAGGTTTCATTAAAAACGAAGCGCTATCATCAACCTCAATTTGTAACTGCTGATCGTGGTAAAGGTGATGATTGGCTTTTATTCTTCTAAATACAATATGTTCAAAATTATCAGCTTGCAACAAAATCACTTCTGCCGATGCCTCAGCATATAATGTATTTGTCTGCAGCAACATGACAAGCTGCACAAAGAAAAAAAAGGCGTTTCTTTTCATAGGTCTGGTTAGTATATATTAATAGTTACATAAGTTTTCGCTGCATATTTTTGTGACTGTCGGTAGCATGGAGGCTACCGTCAAGCCTATAGGGATAGCTGAAAATTGCTCCTGCATTTTCCGCACTACCCACATCCATGTGGGGCGTACACGGCGCGTCACAAAAGTATGTGGCGAAAACTTATGCAACACTTTATATATGACGCTTCCCGCATACAGCTTTCCATTTTGCTGCTAGCACAGTCGAGATGACAGAAATTACACTTTGGAATTGAATCCACGTTACAATTAAATAATGAAAATATGTATCTACCACAATAATTGCCTGGATGGATTTGGTGCCGCCTGGGCGGTTCGTCACGCGCTGGGTGAAAATATTGAATTCTATAAAGGCGTTCACCAGCAGCCACCGCCTGAGGTCAAAGGCCGGCACGTTTTACTGGTGGACTTCTCCTATAAAAAATCAGTGCTGGAAAACATGCTGAAAACTGCCGCCAGTATTACTATCCTCGATCACCACATATCCGCTGAACAGGACTTATCCGACTTATTAATAAGCGGAAAAATAAACGGTCTGTTTGATATGAATAAATCCGGCGCAATGCTGGCATGGCAATGGTATAACCCGGAGCAACCGGCACCAAAACTGATTGAATATATTCAGGATCGTGATTTATGGTTATTTAAGCTTGAAGGCACAAGACAAATTAATGCAGCGCTTTCTTCTTACCCGTATGATTTTAAAGTGTGGGATAAACTCATGGCCAGCAACAAGGATGAACTCAATGCGCTAAAACGCGATGGTGAGGCAATAGAGCGCAAGCTACAAAAAGACATAAAACAATTAATTGCATCCGGTGTCAGACGAATGCTTATTGGTGGCTACAATGTGCCGGTACTGAATGCGTCTTCCGCTTATATATCTGATGCCGGCCATATTATGTCAGCTTATGAACCCTTTGCCGCCTGTTACTGGGATCATGCCAGTGGTCGGTCTTTTAGCTTACGTTCTGCTGAAGACGGTGTGAATGTGGCTGAGGTAGCAAAAAAATATGGTGGCGGCGGCCATGAAAAAGCGGCAGGATTTACTGTACAGATAGGCTGGGAGGGGGAGTTAGGCTAATGCCTTACCTCTGCCTTTCAGGTGCTATTAATCGTTGCATAAGTTTTCGCTGCATATTTTTGTGACTGTCGGTAGCATGG
>CAZALW010000378.1:0-2991 GCA_964485705.1 uncultured Thiotrichaceae bacterium | reverse complement strand
TTTTATGGTTCAGACACGCTAGACAGCATAAGCCAGAAACTATCGGCTATAGCAGATGACAATAATCTTAGCCTGCAATGTGTACAAAGTAACGCCGAATCAGAGCTCATTGAGCACACGCATAGTGCTGTCGACAATAATGTGCGTTTTATCATTATCAATCCCGCAGCATTCACCCATACCAGTGTCGCGCTGCGAGATGCGCTAAGCGGTGTCAAGATTCCCTTTATAGAAATTCATTTATCCAATGTTCACGCACGCGAAAAATTTCGTGAACACTCCTATTTTTCTGATATTGCTGTTGGCGTTATCTCAGGCCTGGGTGCATTGGGTTATGAGCTGGCATTACAGGCAGCGATCAAACATTTACAGCAGAAACAAGTGATGCACGAACCCTACACACAAACAACACGCACAAACAATTAAAACAGGGCTAACCACCCAAAAGGTCTCACTTATGGACATTCGAAAAGTAAAAAAATTAATCGAGCTACTGGATGAATCCGGTATTGCTGAAATTGAAATTAACGAGGGCGAAGAATCAGTACGTATTTCCCGCTACCCCACTTCAGGGCCTGCCATGGCGATGCCTGCATATGCAGCGCCAATGCCAGTAGCACCAGTCGCCGCCGAAACAGTCATCGCTGACGACACGGCTGACAAAGAGTGTGCCATCATTGGCCATTCAGTCAATGCACCAATGGTAGGCACTTTCTATACCGCTGCCTCACCGGGTGCGCCCGACTTTTGCAAAGTCGGCGATAGCGTCAGTGAAGGTGACACCGTTTGCATCATTGAAGCGATGAAGATTCTTAACCAGATTGAAGCCGATAAGTCCGGTGTAGTCAAAGCCATTCTTGTTGATAATGCTCAACCTGTTGAGTTTGGTCAACCACTTATTGTTATCGAATAAGGCACTCATATGATCTCGAAAGTTGTTATCGCCAACCGTGGCGAAATTGCATTACGCATATTACGTGCATGTCGCGAACTCGGCATCAAAACCGTTGCTGTGCATTCAGAAGCTGATCGTGACCTGAAACACGTTCGCCTGGCGGATGAATCCGTTTGCATTGGACCGGCACCATCTGATCAAAGTTACCTAAATGTTCCCGCCATCATTAGTGCGGCCGAAGTCACTGACGCAGTTGCCATCCATCCCGGCTACGGCTTTTTATCGGAAAATGCGGATTTTGCCGAACGTGTCGAAGACAGCGGTTTTGTTTTTATTGGCCCAAAACCTGAAACCATTCGCATTATGGGCGACAAAGTCGAAGCCATTAAAGCCATGAAAAGCGCGGGCGTGCCCTGCGTACCCGGTTCTGACGGGCCACTGGGTGATGATAACGATACCAATATACAGATGGCCAATAAAATTGGTTATCCCATTATCATTAAAGCCGCAGGTGGTGGCGGTGGTAGGGGCATGCGCGTGGTCAACTCTGATGCGACATTAAGCAATTCGATTGCATTGACCAAGCAGGAAGCCGGTAGTTTTTTCGGTAACAACATGGTGTACATGGAGAAATACCTGGAAACTCCTCGCCATGTGGAAATACAGATTTTATCTGACGGCCAGGGAAATGCCATTCATCTTGGCGAGCGCGATTGCTCGATGCAACGACGCAATCAAAAAGTCGTAGAAGAGGCTCCCGCACCCGGTATTACCCCCAGACAACGCAAAAAGATTGGCCAACGCTGCGTTGATGCCTGCATCAAAACAAACTATCGCGGCGCAGGCACCTTTGAATTTTTATATCAGGACGGTGAATTCTATTTCATCGAAATGAATACACGAGTACAGGTAGAGCACCCGGTAACTGAAATGATTACCGGTGTCGACATCATCAAAGAACAACTCTACATAGCCTCTGGCGAAAAGCTGCGCTACAAGCAAAGCGACATTGAAATCAGAGGCCACGCCATTGAATGCCGCCTGAATGCAGAGCACCATAAAACCTTCATCCCCTCACCCGGCACCATTGAACGCTACCACGCACCCGGTGGCCCCGGCATTCGTATCGACACCCATATCTATGGCGGCTACACCGTGCCACCGCATTACGACTCAATGATCGGCAAATTAATTGCTTATGGCTGCAACCGAGAAGTCGCACTGGCACGCATGCAGGGCGCACTCGATGAAATCAGCATTACCGGTATCAACACCAATATAGACTTGCATAAAGAAATTATTGCTGACTCAAATTTTCGGGCAGGTGGCACCAATATTCATTATCTTGAGAAGAAGCTTGGACTTTAGTTTTAGGTTTTCAACTTAAAGCTTAATATGTATTAGCTCAAATTTAATCCGACATATTAGCTCTATAAGTTTCGGCTCAACCTGACAGTTGTAAGAATCATAACTTGGCCAACAAAAGAAGATGGATTAATGTGGTCAGCTAACACCACAAAGCGGAAATTTAGAGAGTTCTAATATAGCGCTAGAAATTAGTTAAAGCAGACATTAAAAAGATAGCCTTTTACACTGGATTATTGAATAAACCCTTAAAATGTAGTAACATTGCTACATTGTGCATCTGAAGGGGTAATTATTATGTCTATTACAATAAGCAGTCGCAAATTTAATCAAGATGCGAGTGGTGCAAAAAAAGCCGCAAAAAATGGGCCTGTTTTTATTACAGATCGCGGTCACACTGCACATGTCCTTTTATCTTTTGAGGATTATGAGAAATTAGCTGGTGGACTTTCATTATTAGATGCCGTTGCTCAAACAGGTGATGCAGATTTTGATTTTGAGCCACCGAAGCTGACGGGTACGCTACATAACCCAGTCGATTTTTCCTGATGTATTTGCTGGATACAAATGTTATTTCAGTACTGCGACGTCCAGATAAAGCTAACCCTAATTTGAGGGAGTGGGCTGCAAGTGTACCCGTCAGCCGATTTTATTTGTCTGTCATAAGTATCCTTGAAATAGAACATGGGGTGTTGCTAAAAATACGCAAAGATAAAAAACAAGGTGCTTTG
>CAZALW010000377.1:0-3012 GCA_964485705.1 uncultured Thiotrichaceae bacterium | reverse complement strand
CGAAAACAGCGGTATCATGAGGTGTTTCGCCAAATACGTTTTATTTTGATCATCTGTGTGCACTAAATAAACACACAAAATAAAAATAATGCACGTTGTTGGTGCGGAAATTTGGAATAAATATTTTAACGACTGGTTTCGACACTTAGCAGAAATTATAAGTTGTTATCAGTTAAAAACGTTATTCCATCCTTTGGTTCGTAAACAGCACATCCATGTGCCACTACTCCACGAATAGTGCTAAAAAAACAAAAGCATATTTTAACCACAGATAAGAAACTTAATACATACAACATACAACATACAACTTATAACTTCAGCTCCTGACCGAACTCAGTCATTCGCTCAATGAGTAAATCTGATACGTTTTATCAGGTTAAGTCTGAGCTACTACAATTTATACCAGCACTTCAGCGGCTGAAATAATCTGTTCAGCGATTTCACCAATACGTTTGTTATGATTCATAGCCAGCTTACGCATTGCCTTATACGCCTGATCTTCACTGATGTTTTTCGTTTTCATAATGATGCCTTTGGCTTTCTCAATATTTTTACGTTCATTTAGTGCGGTTTTTGTTTTTGTTAATTCATTTTTTAGTCGCTGTTGTTCTTCAAATCGCGCTTTGACTACAGTTAATAATGAGCCAAGTCGTGCAGGGTCATCACAGTCAACCACATAGGCTGTTGCTCCGAATTTTACTGCTGCATTAATTGATTCCTGCGTTGCATCACGCGTAAAGACCAATATGGGTGTTGGTCGTTTTTCACCAATACTTCTCATTTCACGTAGCGCAAAGCGGTCAACTTCATGACAAATAAAAATCAACACATCAGGACGCATTGATTGCACATAACCAGCAACTTCGTCATCCGAACCAATATATTTAAGAATACGATGGCCGGATTTTTTTGCCGCCCGCAACAGAGGTTGTGTACCGCTTAAGCTGTCTGTAACAATAATAAGATCCATAGCATTTTTTTAGTCGCTTATCTATATGTGTTTTTTGATTCCCAACCTAAATTAAGCAAAATATATGCCACATGAGCATCGTTTGGTTAAAAATATATAAAAAATTCAATATTTGCTGCAGCTGCACTTTTCATCGGTAGTGTTATTGCAGTTAAAGCCGACTAAATTGTAAAACATACACTGGAATCAAAAAGCCACAATAACGTCATCTGTCAGACAGTTAAAATCGAATAGTTATTATTGCTGGTGAGCCTGGTTCGGCAGATACTGTGCGTGACCCACGTTGTTTTGCGGCCAAGTTTTATAGCGAAGAAGGTAACTGGGATCAGGTCGGTTATAATATGCCTGTATTCTTTATAAAAGATCCGAGTAAGTTTCCTGATTTCATTCATTTACAATAACGTCATCCATGGTTGGGCTTCGAGATGCCAACTTACAAGATGGCGTTGTGGTTTCTTTTTTCTTAAACAGGAAGAACGTAATGATAAAAAGAAATAAGCCGGTATTTTAGAGGTATTGTCCGTATTGCATCAATCAGTACATGCCAGTAAGTCTTTTTGATGTATATCAAAATCATGGTTTGATAAAAAAAGTATCATCTAGTCTGATTTTTATGTATTATTTAATCAATCCAGCTGTTATTAGCATCGTTGTTATAAGCTAATAGCAGTTGCGAGAAAACTCTCAAAATTCCGATGGAGGAAATGTATGAAAACTTTGATTACAGTAGCCGCAGCAGCATTGCTGGTTGCATCAACATCTGCCAGTGCATGGTGGGATAATAACGACAGTAACTGGAATAATAACTGGGACAATAGAGGTTCTGGTTCTGGATACGGTGATGGTTCTGGTGATGGTTCCGGTGACTTTGATGGTGATTTTAACTTTGGTATGAGTGGTAAGGCTCGCGGAAGCGGTCGTGGTGATACTCGTCAATCATACTATGGTGATAACCGCTGGGATAATCGCATGGATAATCGTTGGGATAACCGCAGTGGTTACTCTAATCGTCCATATTATGGTCGTCAATATGGCCCGGGTCCACGTTATTATGGTCCAGGTCCTTATGGTCGTGGTCCTGCTCCAGCAGCACCTGCTCCAGCTGCACCCGCACAATAAGAAGCTTCGGCTAATTTGAAAAGACTGGTTGTCCATCTGGACGGCCAGTCTTTTTTTATGTCTGTCTTTTTTTTAGTCAGATTTTATAGTCTATTTTACCAGCTTATTCTTTTGGCCATAATTCCTGCAGGCGCGAATCGCGACCACAGCGATATCGATAATACTTATAGCGAATAGGGTTTTTCAGATAGTAGTCCTGATGATAGTCTTCTGCCGGGTAGAAAGTACTGGAGGCTAAAACTTCTGTGGCAATATTCTCTGTAAATGGTTTGGTTTTTTCCAGTTGTTGTAAGGACAACTTTGCTGCTTTTTCCTGTGCAGAGTCGAGATAATAAATACCTGAACGATACTGCGTACCGGAATCACAAAACTGACGATTCACCGCTACCGGGTCGATATTTTTCCAGAACACATCCAGTAATTCAGCATAAGAAATTTTTTCAGGATTAAAGATGACTTTTATCGCTTCTGTGTGACCGGTGCTGCCTGCAGTCACTTCCCGGTAAGTTGGGTTCTTTTTATGTCCGGAGGTGTAGCCGGAAGTGGTAGAAATAACACCATCAAGTTTGTCGAAGGGCGGCTCCATACACCAGAAACAACCACCAGCGAAGATGGCTGTTTGCTGTTGATTAGATGCAAAAACTGGCGTAAATATCAGATTTAATAATAGTAATAGCGATAATTTCATCATTAGTCCATAAAACAAAGTGTAAAACTAGGACTGTGAGATTTTGTTTTAGTTTCTAGCGCAAACAAAATTGCAGGCTAATAAAGCAGAGCATTGCTCTGCTTTATTAGCCCTTTTTCCCTTAACCTTCAGCTATGTAATCATCAGTATTAATTGTTGCATAAGTATTCGCAGTATGTACTTTTGAAACACGCCGTAAATATATCCCTATAGGCTTGACGGTAGCATCCATGCT
>CAZALW010000376.1:0-3018 GCA_964485705.1 uncultured Thiotrichaceae bacterium | reverse complement strand
TTCGTAATCGCACCGCCTTCCTGGCTCTTTGCGAAATACCGTCCATCCATGGACAAAATCGACAAATACTTGTCCATCCTTTGGTTCGTAAACGGCACATCCTTGTGCCACTGCTGCTACTGCTCTCGTTATTTTTCATGACATCATTAAATGCTCAGGTGTCAGTTAATGCTAATGAGCAAAGAGACAATGATGTGTCGGTTATGTCCATGGATGGGCGGCCATTTTTGCATTATGGCGCAAAGAGCCAGGAAGGCGGTGCGATTACGAACCACAGCACATCAAAACCTGTGCTGTCTGCTCAAAAAGCGAATACTGAGCTAAAATATTACACCTTATATGCGGAAACATGGGAAATCGCTCGAAGTGGCGAGTCTATGTTATCTTTTTCGGTATTGAATCAGATAATTAATGTCTGGTTAGAAGACAGGCAGAAGAAAATAGAAATACAATACCCAGGTGGAGAAGAAGGCGAGTTGTGGGTGCATGAGTTGACTGACTGGCTGGTATCACTGGGTATTCCATCAGATCATCTGGTGGTTATTGCCGGTAGTGGCGCGGATGATGTGATTAATTTTGCCTTGATTAAATAAAAAGTTACAAGTTATAAGCAAAAAGCTATTTTAAAATAACATATAACTCAAAACATAAAACTAATAGTTATAAATACAAACGGGAGAGTGATTAGTGAGTAAAGTTGCAGCGATACAGATGGCATCTGGACCGAATGTAAAAGCAAATTTGGCCGAAGCTGAAAAGTTAATAAAAATTGCTGTACAGCAGGAAGCTGAGCTTGTCGTATTGCCAGAAAATTTCGCCATCATGGGGCTGGCGGAAACAGATAAGGTGAAAGTTGCAGAAGAGGCCGGGTCGGGTTTGTTGCAGGATTTTTTACAGGAACAGGCAAGAAAATATAATATCTGGTTGGTTGGCGGAACCATTCCAATACGTTCCAGCGAATCAGGTAAAGTGCTTGCAGCCTGTTTATTGTTTAATGCACAGGGTGAGCAGGTGGCAAGTTACGATAAAATTCATTTATTTGATGTGACTATCGAAGCCAGCAATGAAAGCTACACTGAATCAGAAACCATTACTCCGGGTGATAAAATCGTTGTCGTTGATACACCGTTCGGCCGATTGGGACTTGCGGTGTGTTACGATCTTCGTTTCCCCGAGTTGTTTCGCGCAATGATTGATCTGGATATGGAAATATGTGCTTTACCCTCTGCATTCACCAGCCTGACGGGCAGAGTTCATTGGGAATCACTACTGCGTTCACGTGCTATTGAGAATCTTTCCTACATGATTGCGGCCGATCAGGGTGGGTATCACGTTGGTGGCCGTGAAACACACGGAGACAGTATGATTGTCGATCCATGGGGCATGGTTTTAAACCGCTTACCACATGGCACAGGTGTGGTTGTGGCAGATATAGATATTGCCCGATTAGAACACACCCGGAAAATGTTTCCAGCACTTAATCATCAACGATTTAAGTGTTCCTTCGAGTAATATACGTCGCTTATGCAGCGATTAATATGAACAGGGTTAGCCCCTTTACTAAGGAGCCTCTGATCAAGTCGTGGATGAACATCTTGAGTCCAGAATCTCCAATAGCTGCGTTGGCAAGCGCTTGCAATAGCCATGCTATTATAAGCACTTACCGCCTTGCTCTTGAAGATTTTGAACCTCAATCTGTCTCATCCAGACTTAATCAGAGGCTCCCTAACAATAGCGATCGAATTTAACAGTGGGCTATCAAAATATAATTTTTGAATTTGTTTTGATATTTGCCGGTGCAGCAATTTTTGCCACTGTCTTTCTGTACCTCAAACAGCCTGTTATCCTTGCCTATATCGGATTCGGTATTGCTGCCGGTCCGTGGGGATTTGGCCTGATCAAAGAACCGGAGCACATTGAAAAACTATCGCATATTGGCGTGATATTGCTTTTGTATCTGCTTGGCATGAACTTAAAGCCTGATCGTCTCTATCATCTTTTTAGTAAAACAGCAGTCGTTACATTATTAACCAGCCTGGTATTTTTGGTTGTTACAGCAGCCGCTGCGATGGCATTTGGTTTTGGTTTTACCGAAAGCATTATCATTGGTGCTGCACTTATGTTTTCCAGTACCATTATCAGCCTCAAGCTCATTCCGACCACCGCATTACACCATAAACACACGGGTGAAATGATGATTAGTGTGTTGTTAATGCAAGACGTTATCGCAATATTGTTAATCGTCATGCTGACAGGTGGGCAGGGTGAACATGTACCCTATGCAATAGCCATGTTATTTATCAAATTGATTGTGCTTGCTGTGGTGGCATATGCTGTTGTGAGATATGTGGTCAATCATCTTTTTATACGTTTTGATATTATTAAGGAGTATACCTTTCTGCTGGCGCTGGGCTGGGGTATGTTGGGCGCTGGTGTTGCCCATGCTATTGGTTTGTCATACGAAATGGGTGCTTTTATCGCAGGTGTCGCATTTGCATCATCCCCAGTGTCGATGGTCATTGCTGAGAATTTAAAACCGTTACGTGATTTTTTTCTGATTTTGTTCTTCTTTTCTATCGGTGCACAGTTTAATTATCTAGTGACGCAGCAGGTGCTATTTGCCGGCATTGTGATTGCGGTGTTAATCGTTGTGATGAAACCGTTTGTGTTTAAGTATGGATTTCAGTTAATTGGTGAAGATAAAAAATTATCGATGGAACTGGGCGTGAGGCTTGGTCAGGGTAGTGAGTTTTCTTTATTGGTTGCATACAGCGCACTGGCTATTGGCTTAATAGACTCGCGAGCATCTTATTTAATACAGATGGTGGTAATTGTTACCTTTGTATTATCGACATACTGGGTAGTTAATCGATATCGAACGCCTATTTCCAGCTCTGCCAAAAATCGCATGGACTGAAAAACAGTGAATAGATAATAGTGAATAGTTAAAAACAAAAACTATCATTGTGGTTATGGTGCTGGCAAAATTCACTATTCACTATTCACTATTCACTATTC
>CAZALW010000375.1:0-3020 GCA_964485705.1 uncultured Thiotrichaceae bacterium | reverse complement strand
GATGTGGTCAAACAGGTTTCTGGTAAAAATTTTACAGTAAACATCGAGCCCCGGCGTGAAGGTGACCCCGCAGTGCTGGTTGCCGATGCTACGCTAGCAAAAAAAGAATTAAACTGGCAACCTGAATTTGCCGAGTTGGAAGACATTGTAAAAACCGCCTGGGACTGGGAGGTTAATTTTTTAGTTAAACAATAACGAATAAAAAACATAACCACGAAAGGCGCAAAGAGTACAAAAAAACGATAATTTTTTAATTATTTGTATAAGTTTGCTTTTCGCCGGACACTGATTATCAGATACTAAATGTCTACTTTCGACACATAGCAGACATTAAAAACTAAACCCCCTCAATCCCCCTTTGAAAAAAGGGGGAGGTAAAAAGGCTTTAGTCCCTCCCTTTTTGAAAGGGAGGTTAGGAGGGTTTGTTTTTTCTGTGTGTCCGCTAATGACCGAACTCAGCCATTCGATCAATGAGTCAAGCTGACACGCTTTGTCAGGTCAAATATGAGCTACTACAAATCATTTTTAATTTTTTCATTCTTCACGACAAAAAGTTATTATTTTGCCTTAATCAAACATTGGGTCATGTGTAAACGCATAGCAGCGTCTTCCGTAATGGTATGAAATAGATGATGCGGGCTGGTTGATTTTTCAATTATTTCATCAAGGTCATCACAGCGTTCGCGATAATAATCCAGCAGTCGTAAGTCAAAACGGTTTAATGCATGGCTTAGCGGATCTTTACGTTGACGTTTTCGGATGGTTTCCATGCCATCTTCAAAAACATTTCCCAGGCACATGTGTACGGCTGAAAACAAAGTCGCCCAACCGTTAAACCAGAACATCAAGTCTTTATCAAACGTTTCGCCATCGGTGCCCTTACCTGCCAGCATCTGTTTTAATAAATCTCTTTCATTGACGGCTTCATGCAGTGCCATCATATTGGCGCGACCGTAGGCATCAATGGTGCTACTGGTAAGCAGTAGATGTGCCTCGGGATGTTTTGACAAGATAAAAGTGGCATCTTTAATCAGTGCTGCTGGTTTCTCTGGATTTATCGGGTTACGTTTTAGACGTGAAGAGGGTGCTGAGGATAAAACCTGTACCTGATGCCCGCGGCGACCCAGTTCGTTAACCAGGCGAGCAAATACACCTTTATGAAACAGATCCATAGAAAAATTTAAATAACCCTGTTTATGTAACAAACACAGTTGAATTTCATCTTTAAATTTAGGCGTGGCTACTACAATATTTGCTATCTTGGTAACAGGTATACGCTCAGTTAAGTTTCCATTACGGTTTACCACTACCTCCTGATGAAATTCATCAAAACTAATCTGTAGCACAACCTTTGCCTTCGGCCACGTTACCGAGCGTTGGCGAATTGCAGCCGCCATTTTCCCCAGTACCTGTTGCGTTATTTTACGGCTGTCTGCAAAATCACCGTTTAATAATATGGCAAAGGTGGTCACCTTTTTCATTTTTGCTATGGCATCATAAAAATGCTGTAAGTGTTTTGTTAAATCACCACCAGTAAATAACACCGATGTGGTCAGTGTATTAATCATTTCATAGAGCGGTGATGGGTCGTTAGCATTATTCATTAAAGGGCGAAAAATAAACATGCAGTGACGGCAGGTTTGTGGACAGCCCATAGCGGGAATAATACCCAGTTTGTTGAATGGTTTTAGTGGTTTGGTGTCGGGCAGGTCGTCCACCAGAGACAGGCGTTTTTTATCGTCTGCCCCTAGCATATCGTTATAACGGTGTTTTTCCTGTTTTGCCAGATCTTTATAAGCAAGAGCAAAAGTTTTGTCAAAAAGATGTAAGGCATCCCACTGAGTTTTGATGTATTTCTCAAGTGCCATTGCGCTGCCTTTCTGCTCAAGTAGTTGCAATAACTGCTGTTGCTGTAGCGGAGCTTGTCCCTTATGTTTTTGCCAGTGTGAGATATAACGATGAATAAATTCAGTTGTACTGTTACTGCTTAGTATCATCTCCATTAAACAAGCCTGTGCGCCTTTAGTAAAAGTGCTTAATACTTCAGCTTGATAATCATCATGTACGTTTTGCTGTAACCAGTTCCATGCATAAACATAAGTCATCAGAAAATTCAGGTTACGTGTCTCTTTCTCAGTTGATGCCTGGGCAGGTAACAGTTTCTGCAGCATAAGTAGCATATCGCCGCCAGTAAGCCGATTAATCTCAGTTTTAAACCGTTGGCGCATGGACACCAGATAAGCCTGATGCACATCCTGCTGAGCCTCGGCGCTAATGGTTATTTTACTGGATGGGCGACCGGACTGAATCGCAATGTTTATAGTCATGTTTATTTGTATTAGTCTGGTTTAAAAACGTTTGACATATCTACTGCATAATAAGCTAATGTTTTGTTAGCTGGTATCCGATATGATAGTGACAGGTCATTTTTAGATTTTACTGAGAGAGTCAACACCATGCCGGTTAAACAAACTATATCAAACGATGGAAAAATAATGCACCTTAGCGTTAGCGGTCGGTTTGACTATAAAATCAGCCGAGAATTCCGGGATGCTTATAAACAGGATGCCAATCATAAAGGCATTACCTATTATGTCAATTTAAACGACACGTCTTATCTTGACAGCTCAGCGCTTGGCATATTGTTACTATTGCGTGAATATGCAAATAATAATGGTAGCAAGGTTATTATTGAACAGCCAGGTGGGATAGTTAACTATGTTTTACAGGTGGCTAATTTTGAAAAACTTTTCACTATCAATCAAACACGCTCAAAACCAGATTTGGCTGTTGTTAAAAAAGAAGTTTTGTAGGGTGGGCACGCTTTTCTGCCCACGTGTTGGTAAGCAAAGCACCAGCTTCCGCGTGGGCAGAAAAACATGCCCACCCTACTTACTTTGTTAACCTGCAGATGCTCAGGTTTAAATAAGAGAAAAAGTGTCAGATTTACTTATAGCGCAAATGACTGAGTACGGTCATTAACAGACGTTAAAAATTAAAAGCATTAGTCCGCGAAGAAC
>CAZALW010000374.1:0-3028 GCA_964485705.1 uncultured Thiotrichaceae bacterium | reverse complement strand
TTGAAAAAATATTTCCGGATTGCCGACTGCTGGACATACACGAATATTTGATGGAAAAAAATATCACACTCAAAAACGACTCTGCCAAAAACAACACTACACAATACCTGTTTCATGACCCCTGCCACACGCCAATGAAACAATATAAGCCGATCTCTGTCGCATCAAAACTGCTCAATAAAGAAGTTACCCTAAGTGATCGCTGTTGTGGCGAATCGGGAACGCTGGGCACAGCACGACCTGATATTGCTGAACAACTTCGCTATCGAAAACGGGAAGATTTGCGAAAAAATATTAATAAAATAACCGGCTTAAATAAAGTAAAAAACAATGAGGTTAAAATACTCACTTCCTGCCCCGCATGCCAACAGGGATTAGCTCGTTATACAGACGACACTGGCTTAAAAACAGATTATATTGTTATTGAAATGGCCAACCAGATGTATGGTAAAGATTGGGAAAAACAGTTTATTGAAAAAGCGAATAATGGTGGGATTGAGAAGGTGCTACTTTAACCTAAGTCCTGCAAGTGCTTGCACACATATAGCTCAAGCTATTGATTCGTATAGCAACTTTTAATTCTTCGGGAATATCAATAAGTATTCCGCTCGAATTAAAAGTGCTCTACAAATCAATAGCTTACACTCTATATGCACAATCACTTGCAGGATTTAGGTTTAACCTTAAAAAAACAGTTGAATCGTAGCGAGCATGGCTAAAGGTTAAGGTTTAACCCTGAAAATAATATATTACTCAACAAGTTCAAAACAGTTTGAACCTGACTCAGGAAGATAGGTGCAATAATATGTCTTGCCGTCACATTTAACTGTCCAGCTTTCCTCACCATTAAGCTCTACTTTTTCATTGGATATTTGCATGTCACTGGTTTTACAACCAACATTTAATGATGTGATTTGTTGAGAAATACTGGTTGTACAACCCGCTGAAAAAATAGCCGAAATTGATATTATCATCAGGCTTATTCCAGTTGTTTTCATTGCATTCACCAAGTTTTCTTTCGTTCAGACACAGAGAGGGAGAGAAAACACTAACTTTCGTGTTTTTTGTGGTTAAAAAATATTTTTATTTGTCTCATGTGGCACAGAATTTATTCAACACACCATCCTCAAGTGTATAAACCGTGTCCATACGTTCTGCGATTTTTAGATCGTGAGTAACGATTACCAGTGAGGTATTGTATTCTTTATTTAGATTAATAATTAAATCTATCGCCGCTTCGGCATTTTTTCGATCAAGATTACCGGTTGGTTCATCGGCAAAAATACAATCCGGTTGATGAACCAATGCTCGAGCAATGGCAGCGCGTTGTCTTTCACCACCGGACAATTCACTGGGTTTATGATGAAGTCGTTTTTTCAAACCGACATCAGTTAACACTTTTTCCGCTCGTTGTTTTGCCTGTTCAACAGAGCCGCCTTTAATTAATAACGGCATGGCTACATTCTCCAGCGCAGTGAATTCAGGGAGCAGGTGATGGAATTGATAAATAAAACCAAAGTGCTCATTTCTAATTTTGCAGCGTTTTTTTTCACTGAGTTTATGCACATCCATATCATTTAACATTACCTGCCCGCTGGTTGGCGTATCCAGACCACCCAATATGTTTAGCAGTGTGGTTTTTCCTGAGCCGGAGGTGCCGATAATGGCAGACGTTTCGCCATGATCTAAAGAAAAAGTAATATCATTGAGCACATGCAAATCATTACGTATGCCATCGTTATAATCTTTTGCTATATTTATTGCGCGTAACATTCTGGATTCTCTATTGGTAACCCGGCTTATTCATAGCGCAGAGCTTCAGCGGGCAAAGTACGTGAAGCACGCCATGCGGGATAGATGGTGGCAAGAATGGTGACTGAAAAAGCAGCTAATGCATAGGTAACAACTTCACTGACTTTAACATCAGCCACGATATCGCTGATGTAATAAACATCACTGGGAAGAAAGTCGGTATTAAATAACCGCTCTAACCAGGAGACGATTTCAAATACATGGAGCGCGACAGGAACCCCAGTTGCCACCCCGACTACTGTGCCAAAGAAACCGATAAACGCACCCTGAATAATGAAGATGGTCATAATGCTTGATGGTCGCATGCCCAAAGCGCGTAAGATGGCAATATCCGATTCTTTATCTGTTACCGTCATCATCAGGGTGGAAACAATGTTTAATGCTGCCACTGAAACCATCATCAATAAGATGATAAACATCACGGTTTTTTCTGTTTGTAATGCGCGGAAGAAGTTTTTATGTTGTTGCGACCAGTCTCTTACCCAAAAATCCTCACCAAAACGTTTTTCTAGCTCGCGGGTAATGCGTGGTGCATCAAACAAGTCGGTTAGCTTTAAGCGCACCCCATTAATTTTATCTTTATAGCTGAATAACTTTGCCGCATCTTCTATATGCATATAAGCCATTGCTGCATCATATTGATGCATGCCAACTTCAAACACACCAACAACAGTAAAACGACGTAATCTTGGCATCACGCCAACGGCGGTGATGCTGGCCTGTGGTGTGATAACGGTTATACGATCACCTTCATATACGCCCAAAGCGTTTGCCAGTTCTCGACCAAGTACAATGCCATACTCCCCGGCTTTTAAATCAAACAAACTGCCGGAGATCATTTTTGACTCGACCAGAGAAACTTTGCTTTCCTGTTCAGGCTTTATGCCACGAACTAATGAGCCACTGACACGTCTGCCATTCGTTAACATAACTTCTTTACGTATATAGGGTGCTACCGCTACAACTTCAGCTTCTTTTTCAGCTTTTTCTAACACAGCAGGCCAGTCACGCAAATAACCATCATAACCGGAAATGGTAGCGTGAGATGTCATACTTAGGGTGCGATCACGTAATTCGTTGCCAAAACCATTCATCACTGAAAGCACAACAATAAGTGCAAAAACACCTAAAGCAACGCCTGCTATGGAAATAAAAGCAATGAAAGAAACGAAGTGGCTTTTACGTTTAGCACGAATGTAACGCAAGCCGATAAATA
>CAZALW010000373.1:0-3032 GCA_964485705.1 uncultured Thiotrichaceae bacterium | reverse complement strand
CACAAAATAAACCTGCCGCTTTCTGATGAAGGCAAAATTATGTGTACCACTTGTCACACCCCGCATCAGATCGATGTTATCAGCCGGGAAAAACCTGCTGGCAAGCAGGTTGTTAATAGTGATATGGACGAAGGCATTGTTTACCGCAAACACGCATGGAATAAAGTCTTTGTTGCCGACAAAAAAAACCGTCTTAATGAACTTGCATCACAAACAGGTAAAAAATATGCACTTAATTACCAGCGAATTGAAAAAGAAATTTTATTAAGACTGTCGGCAAAAGATGGCACGCTTTGCCTGGTTTGTCATCAGTTTGAAAAGTAATATGAAATTAATAAGAAAAATTAAAGCCATCCCAAAAGCGCAGAAGTACCGTTATCTGATTATAATAATTTTCTGCCTGTTATTTTTTGCCCCCTTTATTTTTATACCAGCGGCACTCGGCAATGATGATATGTGCGGCACCTTATGTATGCGCCGGTTTTTTCTTTATTTTCCGGGCATGAGTCTGGATGATTTTATAACAGGTGTTTACATTGCCTGGATGGGTGTTTTATTGCTGGCAAGTATTTTTATAACCACTTTTTTCTTTGGTCGATATTGGTGCGCTTATGTTTGTCCGGTGGGCGGTTTCCCTGAGCTGGTTAGCCGAACGTTGAATGATCGCTGGAAAATAGAATACCGCTCATTACCACAGGTGCCGATACGTTACGGTTACTTTGCCGTTTTTGTATTACTGATGCCGACTTTAGGTGTCAGTGCCTGTAGTGTGTGTAATTTTATAACCGTGCCCAGATTATTTGAAGCCTTCAGTAGCATCTTTGGTGAAAATATAAGGGGCATTGCTTTTATTTTCTCAAGTATTGGTCTGGTTAATCTGGCGTTGCTATTCTTACTCGGTTTTTTTGCAAATAAAGGTCGTGCTTATTGTCAGTTTCTCTGTCCAATAGGTGCCATGGATGCACTGGTTAATCGAGTCGGTGCAAAATTTCGTTTTACCCATCGTATTCGTGTCGAGCGTGAGCGTTGTACCGGTTGTAATATTTGCGCCCGTAACTGCATGACCGGCGCCATAAAAATGGTTGACCAGATTGCTGTGGTTGATCAGCTGTCCTGCATGGCCTGTCACGAATGCGTGGATGTGTGTGACTGGCACGCCATCGACTGGGTGGCGTTACCACGCGACAATCAGGCTAAACGAAAAAAGAAAGGTGTTGATTATCATCCTTTGCCTCAGTGGCAGGCTGTGTATGTTAAAAAAGCAGAAGCTAAAGGGTCAGAGCTTGAATGCTCTAAAGTTAAAGGCTCTGAAGCTAAATGGTCTGAAGTTAAACTATCATGGGCAGTAAACTGGCAACGGGTTATCCTGGCGGTGATTATTATTTCGGCAATCTCGTTTATCTTTATCACTCAGGCAGAAGCAAAACAACGGCAAACAGACCCGGATGGTTGTTTTTCCTGCCATGCGCTGGAAGGTCTTGAATACATTGATGAGCAGGGTGTATTGCGAAATTCAACCATAGACCAGAGCCATTATCTCAGCTCACTACACGGCAGTGTGCCCTGCAGCGATTGTCACCGAGAAATTAAAGACTTCCCACACAAACCAGAAAATGGAGAAGTTGACTGCGCAGAGTCCTGCCATCTTGAAGAGCCTTCCGAAGGTGAGGCTTATACCCATAAAAAACCAACCGAGGCATTTGAAAAATCAATACATGGTGAAGGCTGGAGTAAGGGTTTTACCGGCGGTAATCGGCTGGAAGAATCAACAAAACAGCAAAACCCTTCCTGCCGATTATGCCATCAAAATAGCTTGTATATAGATCCTGAAAAAGTACCGGAGTTTAAAGAGATATTTGCCCATACAGAAATGGAATGTGGCAGTTGTCATCAGGGCGAGACCTGGCTCAATCAGTTTGCGGGTCATATTTTACGTCGTCTTCTTGTAGGTCAACAAAACAAGGTAGATGAAAACAAGATGTGCAATAACTGCCATGCAGATAAAGAGCGCATGGCAAAAGTTGAGATAAAAGATAAAGAAACAGGCGAAAAGTTTAAGGTGGATAGTCGATTTATCCTTGCCAGTGATTCTTATGCAATGACATTGCATAGTCGTTTGTTAGCAAGTAGTAGCGATGATGGCATTTCATGCAATGACTGTCATGCCCTGACAAATGAGAAGCATGCCATACAAAGTCACAAGGATATAAACTCATCAACACATAAAGATAATCTGCATAAAACCTGTTCGGCGGCTGGATGCCATCAATTTTCAAAAAATACTATTAACAGGGGGTTTGTTAATATGGATATGCATGACCTGGACTACATTCCAGTTTTTGAACCTTTGTTTTATTCTCAGCTGCTTAATCTAAGTACCCCATGGACAGGTTCTGCCTGGAGCTGGGCGCTGGCTTTTCTAATTCCTCTTATTGTTTTACTTGTTATCGGTTCTCTGCTCTGGAGTTTATTGGTAAGACAAAAAAAATCTGTCATTTTTTCTTTGTTTGGTGGCAACCACTTTCAGCAACATATGATCGGTAGAAAACCAAAATCAAAAGTTAAACGAGCAAAACAAATCAATAAAAAGCAGCAACAAAACAAGGCAGAACAGCAGGCAGAAAAATAATGAAGCCATTATTAAAAAAAAGCATTTACGTCTTATGTCTGTACCTGCTGGTTTACCTCGTTTCCACGCTCCCGCGTGGGAATGCATACCGACAGATCAGATACCTATCTAATCGCTTGTGCATCGCCTTGAGTACAAAAAGTAAATACCTGATGCCATTCCTGCTGGTTTTTTCAGTTCACGCCCATGCAGCCCCCCTTTATGTAGAGCATGTGGAGCTTGCCACCATAGAGCAGAAAAAACTCGATGAAGCATACAGGCAAATTAAAGAACACAAAGAAATAACATTAAAAAAAGATCTTTTTGTACCGCCTTTTCATAAACAAAATCCAGCTCATGCAACGGATAAAAATTCATTTTGCAGCACCTGCCACCTGCTACCGCCACATAAAGAAAATAAGCG
>CAZALW010000372.1:0-3064 GCA_964485705.1 uncultured Thiotrichaceae bacterium | reverse complement strand
GGAAAAAAGGGCAAAAATGGGGTTTCCGCAGTAGGTTCTCTATTCTCGGACAAGCCCCTAGCCCTTTAGAAAAAATTCCGTAACAGGTACAATTCAGGGATACTCTAATCAAGTCCAATTAATTCAGACTTGTTAAAATCGCCTGCATCTTCCCCGAAGTTCGTTGCAATAGAATGACTATTACGCCTCACTTCGTGAAACATACAAACGATTTTCCCTGTGCCTGAATTTAATTAACTTAATCAGAGTATCCCTAGTCCGCATTTCTCATCAACCTAACAGGAGACCACCCTGAGCACAAAACTACTGCGATCCACCTTTACCGTAGGCGGAATGACGCTGTTATCGCGGGTTTTCGGGCTGTTGCGCGACATCACACTGGCCACTTTTTTTGGTGCCAGCGGTGGTACTGATGCCTTTCTGGTGGCTTTCAAAATTCCAAACTTTATGCGCCGTCTGTTTGGTGAAGGTGCTTTTTCACTGGCTTTTGTGCCCGTGCTTTCCGAATACCGTGAAAAACACGATAAAGCAGCATTAAAAGACCTGGTTAATCACGTTGCCGGTACACTGGGTGGTTTTCTGCTGGTACTGTCCATGCTGGGCATGGTCTTTGCGCCAGCACTGGCGTATTTATTCGCTCCCGGTTTTGCCAACAATGCCGGACAAATGCAACTCACCGCTGATTTATTACGCATCACTTTTCCCTATATCTTTTTTATCGCTCTGGTGGCTTTTGCCGGTGGTATTTTGAATAGCTACCAGCAGTTCGCGCTACCTGCTTTTACACCAATATTACTGAATATCTGTCTGATTGCTTCCGCATTTTTTCTAGCTCCGTATTTTGATGAACCATTAATGGCACTTGCCTGGGGCGTAGCGATTGCCGGTGTGGCGCAACTGCTGATTCAGTTCCCCGCGTTGATAAAACTGGGTTTAATGCCCATTCCAAAAATAAAACGCGCTCATGCAGGTGTTAGCAAAATAACCAAACTGATGATTCCCGCCATTTTTGGCTCTTCTGTAGCCCAAATCAACTTATTACTGGACACCGTCATTGCCTCATTTCTAATTACCGGCAGTGTTACCTGGTTATATTATTCTGATCGTTTACTGGAGTTTCCGTTAGGTGTATTAGGCATCGCCATCGCTACCGTCATATTACCCACACTATCACAACAGCATGCCCGCGCATCGGGCGAACAATTCAATCAAACCCTAAACTGGGCATTACGGCTGGTGGCACTCATCACTATACCTGCCTGCATCGGGCTTTTTGTTCTCGCCGGGCCGATTCTTTCCTCACTGTTTGAATACGGTAAATTTACTGCGCAGGACACTTATTTTGCCAGTTTAAGCTTAATGGCTTATATGCTGGGACTACCTGCGTTAATTGCTATCAAAATTCTTGCTCCCGGATTTTATGCCAGACAGAATACACGCACGCCGGTGCGCATCGGCATTATTGCCATGGTGAGCAATATGTTTTTAAATATTCTTTTTGTGGTGCCAATGGTTTTTATGAACTATCAGGCGCCACATGTTGGCCTTGCCCTGGCCACTAGCCTCGCTGCTTACATCAATGCCATACTGCTGTATCGTGGACTGCGCGAACAAGCCGTATTTACTCCACAAGCTGGCTGGTTCGCCTGGCTTATTCGTATTATTATTGCCAGCATTGCGATGGCTGCTGTTATCATCTGGCTAAACCCTGATGCCGCGCAATGGAGCCAATGGGGCTCAGTGCAACGTCTAGGCAAGCTTGCATTTATTATCTTTCCAGGCATCCTGGTTTATTTTGCTTTACTCTGGCTACAGGGATTACGCTTAGCCCAGCTTAAAAAATTGACATAAAAATTACAGCAGAAAAATTAACCCCACGAATATGACCTCATGAAAATCATCCGCGGCCTACACAACTGCCAAAAACAGCATCAGAATGGTGTCCTCACCATTGGTAACTTCGATGGCCTGCACCTTGGCCATCAAAAAATACTGGAACAGCTACATAGTGAAGCCTCACGATTGGACACGCACTGTTGTTTAATGACCTTTGAACCGCTGCCACGCGAGTATTTTGCCGGCAACACGTCTACTACAGCGCCCACCGCTACCCGGCTGATGAATCGCTGTGAAAAAATGCGCATACTAAACAACTTCAATGACAAGGTTCGCCCTGATTACCTGCTGTTTTTAAAGTTTAACCAGCTATTATCAAAAATGACGGCTGTTGAATTCATTGAACAAATTCTTGTCACTCAACTTAAAATAAAATCACTGATTGTCGGTGATGACTTTCAATTTGGCTGCGACCGTCAGGGTGACTTCGCTCTGCTACAGGAGCACGGAAAAAAGCATCAATTCTCTGTCGCCAGAATTGAATCTCACTGTATAAATAACCAACGAGTCAGCAGCTCATTAATTCGCCGTGCATTAAGCAGTGACCAACTCAATGATGCCGACCGCATGTTAGGTCGCGCGTATACCATCTGCGGTCACGTAAACCATGGTGAAAAACGTGGACGTACCATCGGCTTTCCAACCGCAAACATTCACTTAAAACGCGCAGAAACACCACTTCATGGCGTATATTCTGTTACCATGCACAGTCAGAAATACGGTGACATTGCGGGCATTGCCAACCTGGGAAACAGACCTACCGTTGACGGCACACGCATTCAACTGGAAGTCCATTTATTTGATTTTAACCAGTCACTGTATGGCGAACATATCTGCGTTTCATTCCAGCATAAAATCCGCAATGAGAAAAAGTTTGACTCGTTTGACGATTTAAAACAACAAATCAAGATCGACTGCGGTCAAGCCAGAAAACGGCTTGAAATGAAAAGTGAAAAATGAAAAGTGAAAAATTTTTGGCTTTAGCACAGTTAAGCGCAAGAATATCCACCTTAAGCAAACAAACCTTTCGTAACTTGCTAAACTTAGCAAGTTACATGAAACCCATTCCATTCTATGAAATGCTTTTCATTTTTCATTTTTCATTTTTAACTTTTCATTTATTTCTATGGTCGACTAAAAAACAACCCTTAACCTACCCGCCACTGCT
>CAZALW010000371.1:0-3071 GCA_964485705.1 uncultured Thiotrichaceae bacterium | reverse complement strand
CCGCATCTGGTTGCAGCGCATACAGTGGTATCCCGTTAACCCATCGTGGCATGAGTCGCCGGGTGCAATTTATCACCGGTCATTTTAATAATGATGCGCCACTGGATCTCAACTGGCAATCCATTGCTGACCCTGACTCAACACTGGTCATTTATATGGGGTTGTCAAATCTGCCGCTAGTAATAGGTTCATTAATTGATGCTGGCCTGTCTGCCGCCACCCCTGCTGCGGCCATTCAGAATGGAACCACAGCTTCTCAACAACGGTTAATCACCCGGCTCGATCAACTAAATGAGGCAATACAACAAAAACAAATGAAAGCACCGGTGATGATTATCATCGGTGAAGTGGTATCACTGGCTGATGAGCTTGACTGGTTCCAGTCTGAAATCGAAGATAATTATTATGAAAAAAGCGCTCTTCATCATTAATTTACTGATGATGCAATCATTAGCACAAACAGCCATTGCAGAAGTAGACGCCGCCCGGCAGGACGAATTACGCTATTTTGTTAAACATGACTGCGGCTCCTGTCACGGCATGACCTTAAAAGGTGGCTTAGGCCCAGCACTGTTGCCCAATAGATTATCAGCAATGCCTAAAAGTTTCCTGGTAAACACCATATTGGAAGGCCGCCCAAACACAGCCATGCCTGCATGGAAAAGCATGCTTACTGTCGACGAAGCCACCTGGATTACCGAGCAATTACAGCACGGACAATTGTTGTATAAGTCGCAGCATGGACTTATACAACCATCAAAATTGATTAAAAATGAAAAAAACACGAGTAACCCATAATGCATCGATCGACTTTACTAACCCCGTTATTATTACTACTTGCACTGTTATCAACTAACACCAGTGCTCGCGGCACAGGTGATCTTGGTATTGTCATTGAACGCGCCAACGGCAGCGTACAGGTGATTGAAACCAGCAATAACACCAGTCTGGGCAGAATCGAAGGCCTGGGCGATCTGTCTCACGCCACAGCTGTGTACTCACGTGATGGACAGTATGCCTATATTTTTGGTCGTGAAGGTGGCCTGACAAAAATAGATATTCTCAATATAAAACTGGTAAAACGCATTATTCAGTCGGGCAACAGTATCGGCGGTGCTATTTCTCAGGACGGTCGTCTGATTGCAGTTTCTAACTATAAACCCGGTGGCGTGAAAATTTTTGATGCCGAGACGTTAACACTAGTAGCCGATATTCCAGCAAGTTACGGTAATGATGGCTTGCTTTCAAAAGTAATCGGACTGGTTGATGCCCCCGGACAAAAATTTGTTTTCAGCCTGTGGGATGCGGGCGAAATCTGGATAGCAGACTTATCGGATATGAAAGCCGGTAAAGCGGACAAACCGCAAATCACAAAATTCAAGGGCATCGGCAAAAACCCCTATGATGCCTTAATCACTCCCGATGGTCGTCACTACATCGTAGGCCTGTTTGGTGAAGACGGCATGGCATTGCTGGATTTATGGAATCTTGATGCTGGCGTTAAACGCATTCTGGATGGTTACGGGAAAGGCGAGAAGAAACTGCCAGTATTTAAAATGCCGCACCTTGAAGGCTGGGCGATTGCTGGCAACTTTGCTTTCATGCCCGCTATTGGCCGCCACGAAGTACTGGTTGTTAACACCATTGACTGGACAGAAGCCGGACGTATCAAAGTGCATGGGCAGCCAATTTTTGTTATGGCACGCCCGGATGGTCGCCATATCTGGGTGAACTTTGCAATACCAAATAATGACACTTTACAGATAATTGATACCCAGTCGCTAAAAATTATCAAAACCTTAACACCCGGCAAAGGCGTGTTACACATGGAATTCGAACCACGTGGTGAAGAAATCTGGGTATCAATACGTGATGAAGACCGGCTTGCTGTGTTTGACACCGAAACCTTTGCCCAACTCATCACCTTTGACGCACAAAAACCCAGCGGTATTTTTCTGACTTCACGCGCCCACCGTATAGGTCTATAACACAGGTTTAAAAATATGCCCGATTTAATAAACAAGTCAATAAACAATTCAATCAATGATTTCTCACCGTTGGAACAACACCTGCTGAATGATTTTCAACGAGATATCTCATTATCGGCAACCCCCTATGCTGACATGGCAAAACAACTTGGGGTAAACGAAGAAGAGGTTTTGCAATCCATGAAATCTTTGCAGGAAAACGGTGTTGTCAGTCGTGTCGGCCCGGTATTCCGGCCCAACAGAATTGGGGTTAGCACCCTGGCTGCCATGTCTGTTCCGGCAGACAAACTGGAATGTGTCGCACGTATCGTTAGCGCTTTCCCCGAAGTTAATCACAACTACGAACGCGATCATTCATACAACCTCTGGTTTGTGGTTACCGCCTCCAGTGAAGAACACCTTGATATTGTACTTTATGAAATCGAGCAGCACACCGAACTTACACTCATGTCATTACCTATGCTGGACGACTATTTTATTGACCTTGGCTTCACGCTTAATCCACAACGGATAAAAAACCATGCAACTAAATAAACAGGTACTGCATTTAACCAGCGAAGACAAAGCGCTAATCAAAGCGGTACAGGGCGGTTTGCCCATTGTCAGCCGACCCTATGCTGAAATAGCAAAAAAACTAAAATTCAGTGAAGCAGATGTCATTTCACGACTACAATATTTAATTGATAACGGTGCGATTAAACGCTATGGCGTTGTTGTGCGACACAAAGAACTGGGTTATACCGCAAACGGCATGGTAGTCTGGAACATACCCGATGACAAAGTTGAAGAACTGGGTATATGCATAGGCAACTATGACTGTGTAACACTTAGCTACCGCCGCCCTCGCCGTCTGCCAGACTGGCCATACAACCTGTTCACCATGGTTCATGGCAGCAACCGCGAAGAAGTCACACAAAAAGTTGCCGAAATTGCCGAGAAGTGTAACCTGAAAAACACTGAACATACTATCTTATTCAGTACCCGACGTTTTAAACAACGTGGAGCCAGCTACATACAAAAAAAATCCAGCACAGCCAAAATCACAAAATTGCAGCTGGTTAAATAGCACGAGCAGTGGCACAC
>CAZALW010000370.1:0-3078 GCA_964485705.1 uncultured Thiotrichaceae bacterium | reverse complement strand
GAATTACTGGTTGGCGCATTTATTGCTTACAGTAGCAACTACAGTTGTATTTTTTACCACGTCAGAAACCGCAATCGCTGTTAATCGTAATTAGTAATTCGTAATTCGTAATTATCCGTTAGTCTATTTTCTTCTCAATTTTATCCAGACGATGACTGATTTCCTGTAATAAGTTATGCGTATCTTTCACTTCTGCGGCATGTTCAGATGCCTGTTCCAGATTGCCCTCTTCCTGCATTTTGTCGATGACGATGCCGATCATCATATTTAAAAATACAAAAGCATTAAAAAAGATGAACGACAAATAATAAACCCATGATAGCGGGTAAACACTCATGGTTTCGTACATGATATCAGTCCAGTCTTCAAAGGTGACGACACGAAACAAGGTTAGCATTGAGATGGCAATATCGCCCCATAACACAGGATTAATGTTATCAAATAAAAGGCTACCGACAGCGGCATATATGTAAAACAGGATAAACATCAATAATAAAACGTAGGCCATAGAAGGTAATGATTTTATTAATGCATTAACCAACACTCTAAGTTCCGGAATAACGGATATCAGGCGCAGCACTCTAAATACACGTATTAAACGGGCTAAAAACACAAACTCACTGTCATCTAAGGGTAGTAGGCTGACGGTGACAATTAAGCTATCAAAAATATTCCAGGCGCTACTAAAAAATCGGTTTTTATTCTCACAGGCGATAAAGCGCAAGCTGATCTCAACCAGGAAAAAAACGGTAATTGCAACATCAAAAAAGGCTAAAGTGCGGATAAAAACCGGGTCAAAGTCATAGGTTTTAACACCAATTAATAATGCCGACAAAAGAATGATAGCGATAACTGAAAACTCAAATAAACGATTATCATGTAATGCACGAATGTGATTTTGTAGTAAAAGGACTTTGTTAGTCATAAATTATTCACCTGAAATTTTTTGTATAGTGTATTCATATCAACCTGAAACTCAACCACGTATTTTAAAAACGCCTGATAAATTCAAATAGAGGTATCTCTAAAAACCGTCTTTTTTGTGATCCAATGTGGCATAGCCATAAATCGCCCATGTTTTTAAGAACGCTGAAAACACCTATTTGTGCTTGTATATTTTCTAACTTATCGTTATAGTCATTATAGATATGAATGATTTCTCACCACAAGCTGATCTTGCTGTGATGCACACTCCTAATGTGTCAGCACTGGCTATGGTGTTCCTGTTAGACTCTTTATTGCTTCTCCTGCCTTAGGGCAAATACATGATTCCTGGCGAGGAGAATACGCATTCACTAGTAACACCCATAAAAAACATTGATTTGAAGGTCAGGTCATGAGTAAAGAAAAGTTAATCATTTTTGATACCACCTTGCGTGATGGTGAGCAGAGCCCCGGTGCTTCCATGACAAAAGACGAAAAAGTCCGCATTGCCAAAGCACTGGAAAAAATGCAGGTTGATATTATCGAAGCCGGTTTTCCTGTTGCCAGTCACGGTGATTTTGAGTCTGTAAAAGCGGTAGCCGCCGCTGTTAAAGACAGCACTGTATGTGCTCTGGCGCGTGCTCTGGAAAAAGATATAGTCCGTGCAGGCGAAGCACTGAAACCTGCGGAGTCCTCGCGCATACATACTTTTATCGCTACATCGCCGATTCATATGAAAATGAAATTGCGTATGCAGCCGGACGATGTACTGACGCAGGCGGTTGCTTCGATAAAAATGGCGAGCCAGTTTACCGATAATATTGAATTTTCACCAGAAGATGCGGGACGCTCGGAAACTGATTTTTTGTGTCGCATCATAGAAGCAGTCATTGATGCCGGTGCCACTACCATCAATATTCCCGATACGGTGGGTTATAATATTCCGCATCAGTTTGGTGAATTAATCCGCACTCTGTTAGAACGCATTCCAAATTCAGATAAAGCCGTCTTCTCGGTGCATTGCCATAATGATTTAGGTCTGGCAGTGGGTAACTCACTGGCCGCAATATTAAATGGCGCACGCCAGGTTGAATGCACTATTAATGGGCTGGGCGAACGTGCCGGTAATGCTTCACTGGAAGAAATAGTGATGGCAGTGCGTACTCGACAAGACGTTTTCACCTGTGATACCCGGCTGGATACCACACAAATTGTACCCTGTTCAAAACTGGTGTCTGGTATTACCGGTTTTCCGGTGCAGCCCAATAAAGCCATTGTTGGTGCCAATGCTTTTGCCCACGAATCCGGAATCCACCAGGATGGTATTTTAAAGAGTCGCGAGACATACGAAATCATGCGCGCCCAGGATGTCGGCTGGTCTGATAACCGCATGGTTCTGGGCAAACATTCCGGTCGTAATGCCTTCCGTAGTCGCTTAAAAGAGTTGAATATCGAATTCGATTCCGAGCAGGAATTAAACGAAACATTTTCCCGATTTAAAGAGCTGGCTGATAAAAAGCACGAGATTTTTGATGAAGACTTACGCGCTCTGGTGGCAGATACCAACTGGAGTATAGAAAACGAACACTACAAACTGGTCAGCCTGCGCGTGTGTTCAGAAACAGGTGAAACCCCAACAGCATCAATGGTACTGGAAATTGGTGGTAATGAGGTTGCGGCTAGTGCCACCGGAGGTGGCCCGGTTGATGCCTCGTTTAGAGCAATTGAAAGTGTGGTTAACAGTGATACCCAGCTACAGCTTTACTCGGTCAATAATATTACCAGCGGCACCGATGCACAGGGTGAGGTAACCGTAAGGCTGGAGAAAGCAGGGCGCATTGTCAGCGGTCAGGGTGCAGATACCGATATTGTTATCGCCTCAGCCAATGCCTATATTAACGCGCTGAATAAACTGGAGAAAGTCGATGACCGAGCCCACCCGCAACTGGGTGATGTGTAGTCTGTAATGGATGAAAACACTCGCCGTTATTATCTGGATGTCATGGGGGTTCAGTGCTGGCAGTTAAATACTACTGAGGACGGTCAGGCTGAGGCCGGACAAGCAGTGTCTACTGAACCCCCAGTACAAGGAAGTAGCACAACCACAACAGATTTAATGTTTGTGTTTTTTGCCCCCGATAGTCATGACGATAG
>CAZALW010000369.1:0-3083 GCA_964485705.1 uncultured Thiotrichaceae bacterium | reverse complement strand
ATTCACATCAACATTGCGTGACAGGCTAAACAAGCTGGTAAAAGGATTGTAGCTAACGCCTTTTAAATCCACCAGTACAAAACCGGCAGCGCGAGCCCATTCATCCAGTTCCGATGGTTTGATGAACTTTGCGTAGTCATGTGTGCCGCGAGGCAGCATCTTCATCAGGTACTCTGCGCCGATGATGGCGAATGCATATGATTTCGGATTACGGTTAATGGTTGAAAAATAAACCGAACCACCGGGTTTAACCAGCTTGTAACAAGCATTAATAACAGATGCAGGGTCGGGTACATGTTCCAGCATTTCCATACAGGTGATGATGTCAAACGCGGCCGGTTTTTGCTGCGCCATTTCTTCTGCTGTGGTTTGTTGATAATCAATATCAAGGTCGCTTTCTATGGCATGTAGGCGAGCGACAGATAACGGGGCTTTGCCCATATCTATGCCGGTAGTTGTTGCACCACAAGCCGCCATACTTTCGCTGAGAATGCCGCCGCCGCAACCAATATCAATCGCATCGATGCCATCTAATGGCGAGCCGTTGTTGATAAAATTAAGGCGTAGCGGGTTCATTTCGTGCAGGGGTTTGAATTCGCCCTGAGTATCCCACCAACGTGAGGCAAGGTCTTCAAATTTTTTAATTTCTGCCGGGTCAAAATTTTCTGTGTGTGTCATGTTGTTTTGTTGCTTGTGTGTTTTTTCGTGATAAATAACATTAGGTTGTTTTGTTAACTTTATGATAAATAATAATATAGTTGTAAGTTGTAAGTCAAAGATAAAAACATAAAACTTAAAACTTAAAACTGCCCTATCCCTTCACTGATTCTAATACATTCCTGTTTCAGCCTGTTCTCATCAATCGTATTAAGCACCCGGTCTGTCAAAAGCTGTTTACCGGCAATCCAGACATCACTGACGTGTTCGCGTGAACTGCAATAAACCAGGTGCGAAACCGGATCATAAACCGGAATAGTCTCTATTGTATCGAAATTTACCGCAACAATATCAGCAAATTTACCCACTTCCAGCGACCCCGTGATATCGTTAATACCTAACGCTGTGGCACCATTGATGGTTGCCATTTGCAATACCTGATCTGCGGTAATTGCGGTGGCATCCATGGTGCTTATTTTTGCCAGCATGGCGGCTGAGCGCATTTCGCCAAACAGGTCTAAATCATTGTTGCTGGAACTGCTGTCGGTACCAAGGGCAACATTCACTCCCGCATCCAATAACTGTTTTACCGGACAGATGCCACTGGCGAGTTTCATGTTTGATTCCGGGCAGTGAATGACATGGCTGCCGCTTGTCGCCAGCAGTTGTATTTCATCATCCTGAAGTTGCGTCATATGGACTGCCTGTAATGCAGGTGTCAGTAAACCCAGTTTATTTAAGCGTGCCAGAGGACGCAAACCGTCATTTTTTTCAGCTTCACTGACCTCAAATGCGGTTTCGTGAATATGCATATGAACATTTAACTCAAGCTCATTGGCGAGAATGGCAATGTGCTTTAATGGCTCATCGGATACGGTATAAGGTGCGTGAGGCGCAAATGCTGTTTTAATTAAGTTGTGTCCTTTATAGTGGTCAAAAACAGCGAGACCTTTGGCGATGTACTCTTCACTGTTATTTGCCCACACGGTGGCAAAGTCGATGAGTATTAGACCGACTGAGGCGCGCATACCAATATCCGCCGCGACACGTGCGGTAATATCAGGGAAAAAATACATGTCGTTGAAGCAGGTGGTGCCGCTGCGAATCATCTCTGCAATGGCCAGTTCAGTGCCGGTTTGCACAAATGCTTCATTGACATGTTTTTCTTCTGCTGGCCAGATATGGTTTTGCAGCCAGTCCATCAGCGTTAAATCATCTGCAAGACCGCGAAATAGACTCATTGCACCATGAGTATGGCTGTTTATCAGACCGGGAATCAGGGCATGCTGATTATAATCCCGATTTACCCTGGCACTGTATCGGGTCTTTGCCTCAGCGCTGGGTAAAATATCGATGATTTTTTTTTCATTAATGGCAATGCAATGTTGTTCAAGATAGCGTTGTTTGCTATCAACTGGAATAACCCAGCGTGCATGGAGCAGCGTGTCGATATTTTTCATGTCGCGACCATAAGTTGCAGTAAATTAGTGTAACTTATTGTGAAATGTAGTACAAATTTGAATAAAAATGGAAGTTTAACTGGTCAACATGGGTGGCTTAATGCTATAAAACCATCAGTTAAATTAAAGGAGTAGGAAAATGAAATTATCAATAATTAAAATGAATCCATTAGTCGCATTACTCGGCTTGTTCTTGTTGCTGGCAGGCTGTGGTCAAACAGTCACCCGGGTTGATTCAGACACTGTTACCGATCTCAGTGGCAAGTGGAACGATACCGATTCCCGGTTGGTATCACAGGAAATGATTCAGGATGTACTTTCTCGTGGCTGGTTAACAAAATTTAATCGTGAACAGGGAAAAGCACCAACGGTAATTGTTGGCACGGTGCGTAATTTAAGCCATGAACATATCAATACACGCACTTTTATTGCTGATATGGAGCGCGAGTTGATTAATTCAGGTGAGGTTGAGTTTGTGGCTTCGGCAAAAGACCGTGAAGAAGTTCGTGATGAAGTTAAAGAACAGGATTTGCATGCAACAGAAGAAACCCGTAAAGCCATGGGGCAGGAAATCGGCGCTGACTTTATGTTGCAAGGTTCGATCAATACTATTGTTGATGCAATAAGTGGTGAACAGGCACGTTTCTACCAGATTGATTTAACCCTTATTCAATTAGGCACAAACCGAAAAGTCTGGGTAGGTCAAAAGAAAATCAAGAAAACAATCGAAAAAGGTGGTTTTCGTTTGTAGTTTTAATTGCTTAAGTGCATAAATCTGGATTTTATGACATAAGTAATGCCAGACTTGTAATGCTGTTTTCGACACTTAGCAGACGTTGGAAAAGTTAAAAAGAATTAGTCCGCGAAGAACGCAAAAGACGCGAAAAAAGCGCAAAGAAAATATTTTTTTGTTTTTTCAGTTTTTGTAGGTCGTGCATTGCTCGATAGAATACAGCCTATAGATGT
>CAZALW010000368.1:0-3091 GCA_964485705.1 uncultured Thiotrichaceae bacterium | reverse complement strand
GTGTATATGCAATTTACGGCTACGCCGCCCCGGATCGCAGAAATCCATCCAACGCAGAAATCGGACAAAAAGACAATTTTTAGAGGTGCCCTTTAGTCGATTACCCAACAACAAATTGTTTACCTTGCTGACTTTGTAGCGAATCTATAGGCAAATCCATCACTTCAATAGTAGACACTTTTGCGTATTTTGGTCCTGTTTTCAGCCATTTAATTAGTGATTCAATATCTTTCTCTTCGCCAGAAACCTGCACTTCAACACGACCATCACTAAGATTCCTAACGCCACCAGCAAGTTTTAATTGAATGGCCAGTTGCCTGGTACTCTCTCGAAAGAACACAGTTGCACTCGGCCACTAATAAATATTTTCTTACTAACTAGCAAAATATGAACCTGCTACTTTTAAGGCATCATAAAAAAGACCCGCAAGCGGGTCTTTTTTATTCTTAGCGATTACCACAGATCCATGGCATTTCTATTTAACAACTTATTTATTGAGATAGAAATTCACGATCAGACTGTTCGCTATCACCCAGTGACCATGCACCGCGAGTTTTAGCATGATTTACCGCTGCATCAATTTCAGATGCAGATGAGTTATGATCTATATCCAGAACCTGTCCAGGATGAATCAGGTCAGCATCTTTGATTTGATCACGGTTTGTTTTATAAATCAGTGGCCATTGGTAAGGGTCAGCATAAACTTCGTCTTTACCTGAAATGTTCCACAGGTTGTCACCACCAACAACGGAGTAACTGCCTACGCGGCCAGCCGGCACTGCATTAGCGTCGCTAGCAGGTGAAGTGTCTATAGCAGAAGCTGCAGCCTGCTCATTCAGGAATTTTTTATTTGCAGCCTCTGCCTGCGCTATCGCTGCATTTGCCTGATCTCTGGCTTCATTAGCAAGTTTAATTGCCGCAGCATAGTCACCTGCTTTAAATTTATCTTCTGCTTGTTTAATTAATTTTCCAGTATCACGCCAATCATTGTTAACAAATTTAGCTTCAGCATGTGCATCTTTAGCTTCGGCAATGGCTTGTGTCGCTAATAAAGCATCATCAGTGGCTTTTTCTGTGGAAGCACAGCCTGTAATCAGGCCTAAGCTTAAAAGGGCAACGCTAAACAGACGGGCAGTTGTACGCATGGTCATAATATCTCCATTAGGATTTTATTTTATAAGTGTTATTTGTATTTGATGCATTTTATTACTGTGGTGCATTATAGCCCTAAAAAGTAACAATGTAATCATTTAGTGTCAAGCAATTTTTCTGTCCGTTTTCTGCCCACTTTTGCCCCTTTTTTGCCAACATGGGGGGGCTAATTTCCGATAAAATTGGACAAACTTGGCAAAAAAGAAATAAAAACTGGAAAAGGACAGATTTATGAGCGATGAAATACGAATATTTTACAACCCTAAATGTACTAAATGCAGACTGACTATGGACATTATAAAAAACAAAGGCATAACAGCTTCTGTTGTAGAATACCTGAACACACCACCCGACAGCACTGAGCTAAACCATATTCTTGATATGCTGGGGCTGGAACCACGAGATTTGATGCGAAAATTCGAAGCCCCATATAAAGAGAACAATCTGGACAATCCTGACTTAAGCCGTGAGCAGTTAATTCAGGCAATGATAGACCACCCTATTTTGATTGAAAGGCCGATTGTCATTAACGGCAATAAAGCCATCATCGGTCGCCCGCCCGAAAAAGTTCTGGAAATACTAAAATGACACAAACACCCATGGCGCAGGAAATATTGATTTTATACTACAGCCCTGGGGGCACTACTGCCGAAATGGCGAACATTATTGCCCGCGGGGTAGAGGAAATTGAAGGCTTGCACGCACGAGTACGCACGGTACCTGATGTTTCACCTGTCTGCGAACAGAGTACATCCACCATTCCCGAAGAAGGCCCGCTGTACGCCACCACCGATGACCTTATCGAATGCGCGGGGCTAATACTCGGCTGCCCAACACATTTTGGCAATATGCCTGCGGCAATGAAACATTTCATTGATAATACCAGTGCATTGTGGATGGGAGGAAAACTGGTTGGCAAACCGGCTGCCGTTTTTTCCGCCAGCACCAGTATGCACGGTGGACAGGAAAGCACTCTGATCACCATGATGCTGCCACTACTGCATCACGGCATGTTAATTGTTGGCCTGCCCTACACCGAAACGGCGTTGTTTCAAACAAAAACCGGGGGTACGCCATATGGCGCAACACGCTTGACAGACAACATGGAAGCCCCCTCTTTAAGTGACGAAGAACATGAGCTTTGCCTGGCAATAGGCAAGCGTGTTGCTTCTATTGCAAAAAAACTAAACTAAGGGCTTGTCAATAGTTACAACCTTTTACTGAATAATTACAATGAATCAAACTCCTGACAAATTAAAATCCAGATTAAAATCATATATAAAATTAGGTCGATGGTTAACTCTGTTCGGCTATTTTTCACTGTTCTTTGGCCTGTTTGCCTGGCATCTATTGATTAATCCACTAGAAGAGCACCTTGTTTCAATCATCATTTTCTTTCAAATAGGCCCACTATTGTTCCCGCTTATGGGCTTGCTTAAAGGCAAGCTCTATACGCATGCCTGGTCGATGTATATTGCGATTTTCTACTTTATTATTGGTGTCTGGTATGCTGGCAATAGCGACGATTTAATGATTGGACTTTATGTCATTTTCACCAGCCTGACATTCTTTTTGGGAACAGTTCTGTATACGCGGTTTATGGGAAAGAAGGGGGAGAGGATGTAAGGTTGTGCTCCTCGGCAACTGCTCCTGCGTTGCCCTAATAAGTTACATCCTTGTAACGATGCATTCTCTATATACCGCCCATCCATGGAGTAGTGGTGCATGGATGCACCGTTTACGGACCTAAGGATGGACATAAAGAAACTGGAAGCTTAAGCATCAAAGGCTGATGATTAAACTTTGTTACTACTAGAATGTATTTGTTGTGACTTATAGCGCGTCAGATTCACTCATATGGTAAATGACTGATCCCGGTCATTCGCTGACCTTTAAAAACAAAAATATAGTCCGCGAAGAACGCAAAAGACGCGAAAAA
>CAZALW010000367.1:0-3111 GCA_964485705.1 uncultured Thiotrichaceae bacterium | reverse complement strand
GATTTAATTACTGATGATGAATTTGACGCGGTACTTGATCAGCTTCATGGTAAAGATAAACATAAGGCAGTCAATGAAAGTGCACAGTCTCAACAAAATATATCAGAGCAGCCTAAATCAGACTTAATCACTGATGATGAATTTGACACAATGCTTGATCAGTTGCATGGCAAAGGTAAACATGGCGCTGTTACTGAGGATGTTGCTGAAAATGTTACTAAAAATGATGGACAGGGTGCTAATAACGATCTAATTACCGATGATGAATTTGAAGCAGCACTCGATCAGTTGCATGGTCAGGGAAAAGGCCCTGCTGTCATATCACAAAAACAAGCGACTATTACAGAACATAATAATGTCAGTACTTTGCCGGTCGACAAAAAAAGCATTAAAGAAACATCATTAAACACGAAGAAAAAAACAGCAGACAAGCCACAGGTAGAAAGTAGCATTCGTGTTGATACAGCACGTCTTGATGACATTATGAATCTTGTTGGTGAATTGGTATTAGTACGTAATCGTTTAACAACACTCAAACAGGAAACTAAAAATACACAGCTGGCTGATGCAATATCAACATTGGAACTGGTGTCAGCTGAACTGCAAAGTTCAGTGATGAAAACACGAATGCAGCCAATAAAAAAAGTTTTCAGCCGTTTTCCACGTGTTATTCGAGATCTTGCCCGAAAACTTAAAAAAGACATTAACCTTGAATTAATTGGTGAAGAAACTGACCTTGATAAAAGTTTGGTCGAAGCACTGGCTGACCCGCTAATTCACCTGGTACGCAATGCTGCCGATCATGGCATTGAATCACCACAGGATCGTTTTGAGTCAGGAAAAGCCAGGCAGGGGACAGTAACACTCAGCGCAAAGCAGGAAGGTGATCAAATATTATTGACTGTCAGTGATGATGGTAAAGGTATGGATCATAATGTGTTACGTAGAAAAGCAGTTGAAAAAGGCATGATGTCAGAAGAAGCAGCCAATAGTCTTAGTGATAAAGAAGCCTATAACCTGATATTTGCTGCTGGATTTTCAACAGCAACCGAAGTTTCTGATGTGTCAGGCCGTGGCGTTGGCATGGATGTCGTTAAAACAAGAATTAATGAACTGAACGGCAATGTTGAAGTTGACTCCAGACCTGGAGAGGGCTCAGTCATTAGTATTTTTCTGCCGCTAACCCTGGCGATATTGCCAACACTAATGGTTAGATTAAATCAATATCAATTTGCCTTGCCGCTATCGAATGTACTTGAAGCCTTTAACATGCAACCTGATCAGATAAACGTTGTTGATGGCCATGAAGTTATTCGGGTAAGAGATAAACCTCTGCCGCTGTTTTATCTCAACCCGTGGTTAGTACAGGGTGAATGTTTTTCAGGCCCGGAAACATCACAGAAAGTTATTGTTGTACAAATGGGTAATCAGCGATTTTGTCTGGTTGTTGATCATATTAAAGGTCAGGAAGAAGTCGTTATTAAACCGCTGGGTAAGATGTTAAATAATACACGGGGATTTTCAGGTGCAACGATTACCGGTGATGGCAGTATAGCGCTGATTATTGATGTGCCTAGTTTATTAACCGAATATGCTGCTAACAGCGCGGTTTATTAAGATCAAGTTATAAGTTGTAAGTTATAAGTCATTAACCTACAACTTACATATTACATGAGATATTTATTATGAGAGTGTGGGCAATAGCCAATCAAAAAGGCGGTGTTGGGAAAACCACAACCGCTGTTAACATGGCTGGTATTCTTGCTGAAAACGGTAGCAGGGTACTGCTTATCGATCTTGATCCACATGGTTCATTGAGTAGTTATCTAGGTGTTGATCCTGAAACCGTAGAACATAGCGTGTACGATTTATTTCAACAGATTGCTGCAACGCAACAACTGCAGGTAGCAGCGGTTATTCAGGAAACCCAGTTTAAACATTTATTTTTGATGCCATCATCCACCGCAATAGCAACATTAGAAAAAAGATTAGGAGCAAAAAATGGCATGGGTTTAGTATTAAAACAGGTTCTAAATGAAGTCACTGAACAATTTGACAACGTCATTATTGACTGTCCGCCCATGCTTGGTATGTTAATGATAAATGCATTGGCTGCATGTAAACGCGTTATCATACCTGTTCAAACAGAACACCTCGCCATCAAGGGAATGGAAAGAATGTTACGATCCATGAACATGATACAGCGTTCATTAAATACTGATCTTGCCTATACCATTTTACCAACCATGTATGATCAAAGAACGCTTGCAAGCAAGAGTAGCTTACAGGCTTTACAACGCGATTATAAAAGTCAGATGTCAAAAGTAATTATTCCAGTTGATACACGTTTGCGTGATGCCAGTCATCTTGGTAAACCACTGAATTACATTAAAGGTGATTCACAGGGACTTGTTGCCTACAGAAAATTTGTAAATACATTGATTGGGAAAAAGATCGATATAAAAAACATGTCTGAAAAAAACACAGTAAATAGAGACGTGGCATAAAATGACAAGCAATACGCAGCAACAATCGCTACAGCAAAAGATAGAAAAAAACTACATTGATAGTTTACTGGATGTTGATACACAACAAAAAATTGAAAGCCATGCCGCCGATAGTAAGGTAGTTAAAAAACTGAAAACACCATCTACAAAACTTAACAATGTAATAACAGATGACAGCTTATATCAACTGGTATCGGTTGATGGATTAAAGTTTGCTATCTCTTTGTCAGAAATCACAATGGTCGTGGATCACAGCAATAGCATTATACAGGACAAACTATTACTTCATCATGAAGAACAATTAACTATAGTGAGCCTTGCTGCTTTGATAGGTTCTAATGATATAAATACAGAAGTTGATAATAAACAATTTTTACTGATTCAACACCGTAAAATTGCCATTGAATGCCAGAAAATTCACCAAATAGAAACCATTGAAAAAAATCTTGTGTGTTGGCGAAATGAAAACAGTCAGCGCAAATGGTTAGCGGGTACGGTAAAACAATTGGGTGTTGCGATACTGGATCTAGCGGAACTGCAACAAAAAATCAGTGAACAGTGAACAGTGAACAGTGAACAGTGAACAGTGAACAGTGAACAGTGA
>CAZALW010000366.1:0-3135 GCA_964485705.1 uncultured Thiotrichaceae bacterium | reverse complement strand
AATCTATTTATCATTGAACACCTTCATAATTAATGCACCCGAACAGGCACTTTGTGCTGACAATACTAAAGTACCGATCAAAAATATTAGGCACTCATACTTGAGCAAGAAAGTAGAAACATACCAAGTTTATGACCTTGTGTATATGAGAACACAGTAAAAATCACCTTTAAAAGAGTAATTTTTATTGCGAGAGTAAGGCAGAAGCGCACCAAGAACCGTGTGGAATACTTTTTTAAAAAACCAGGAAACTTTAACTAAGTCTAAGCGTCATATCAAATTCAACTGGCTACAATACCCACCTTTTTTAAACTACTCATCATATTTGAGAAAAGTTTAAGCGAATACTTTACAAATATTTTATAAATGAAAATAATATTGCGAACATTGACAATTATCATTCTCAATATTAGAACATACTGATATAATTATTTTTTTAAATATTAACACAGTGTATCTATTATGAAATATCTACCTCTTTTACTTACAGTAATATTCGCCTGCTCGACTGCTTTTGCAGCAGACAAACCAACCGACCCGAAAAAGCAGACATCATGGGACCTCTATGTTGACTCACAAGAAGCCTATACAATGAAACAGGAAAATGCTGATAAGGTTTTATTTGTTGATGTGCGAGATCCCATCGAAATAATGTTTACTGGCTTTACCGATATCGTCGACATTAACATTCCTTTCAAACTTTCCAACCCTGCTAACTGGAATAACAAAAAACCCGTGTTTGAAATGGCTGTCAACAATAACTTTGAAACAATGATTGAAAAAGCACTCCGAGATCGTGGTTTAAATAAATCGGCACCTATCATACTGATGTGCCGCTCAGGTGGCACGCGTGGCGCACCAAGCGCAAAAATGCTGGAAGGCAAAGGTTATGAAAATGTTTATGTGGTCACCGATGGCTTTGAGGGCGGTAAGGTTAAAAAAGGTGAAAACAAAAACTGGCGTCTGAAAAATGGCTGGAAAAATGCCGGTTTACCCTGGAGCTACAATCTTAATAAAGAAAAAATGTATTTTGCGCCAACAGCGGCGTCTAATTTGTAACACTTAATAATTTTTCCTGATTAGCCATAATATTCAGCCTAACTGAAAGGCTTTAGTTCGTAAAATCATTTTTATTACTGTCATCTCGACCAGAGGGAGAGATCTTATACCACGGTAGCTCAAGATCTCTCCCTCTGGTCGAGATGACAGTAGCAAGTTAAGTTGTTGTTTTACAATGAAAATATAAATATAGCTGGTTCTCATGGCTAATCAGATAATTTTTTACTATCAACCAACTAAAGGTTAATTTACTATGAATATCAAATTTTTATCATCCATTTTACTGGCATCAGCTGTGCTGTTTTCTTCCGCCGTTTTTGCTCAACAAAGTAAGGGCTTGAATGTCCTGTTGACGGCTGCGGAACGTCAGGCACAAATGATGGCGATGGTGCTATCTGTTCAAACCATGAAGAAACATGGTAAAGAAGTAAACATGGTGCTTTGTGGTTCTGCGGGCGATCTTGCTCTTAGCTCAACAAAAACAGAAGCCTTTAAACCGGCTGGAAAATCTCCAACTCAATTACTTAACGCACTGATAAAAATGGGTGCGAGTGTTGAAGTATGCCCATTATACTTGCCTAGTGCTGGTAAAACCAAAGCCGACCTGATTAAAGGCATCACTGTAGCAAAACCACCTGTTGTTGCCGGTCGGTTATTAAATACCGATTACACAAATTTAAGCTACTAAAATATGTAAAGTGTTGGTAAAGCGCATTTCAAAGTAATGCAAAACACGCTGCCCTTTAGAGTGTTTTGTTTTGAAAGGCCATCCAAACTTGCCCCGATTTAACACCCATTCTCCTGTGGCGCTATGCCTCATTAGATAACGTGTCAAAACGGGGCAGTTTATTTTCCCCATAATATTCCTGCCTTCAACTTATATGTAGAGCATCTCTATAATCCTCATAGATTCAACCCCTCCACCCCAGATAAAGACAGCTGTCCTGTAAGCGTGTAAAATATGTGCTTTGTTTCTCAGCCATCAGCGTATCCATGTCAAATACACTTATGTTAGACACCATCAGTAAAAACAAATTTGTTTCTCTCACCTACACCATCACCGATGAGAACGATAATATTCTGGAGCGCATTGATATGCCAATCCATCACATTCAGGGCGTACAAAGTCAGATGATGCCAAAAATCGAAACTGCACTAAGCGGTCATAAAGTTGGTGATCTGGTTCATGTCGAATTATCACCAGAAGAAGGTTTCGGCCAGCGTCAACCCGCTTTAACCTTTTCTGATGATATCAACAACGTGCCAGAGCAGTTTCACACTATCGGTGCCGAAGTCGAATTCAAGAATGATAAAGGTGAAAGTAAAATCTTCCACGTTACCCATATTGAAGATGGCAAATTAACCGTTGATGGCAACCATCCCTTTGCCGGCAAAACCATTACTTATAACATCACAGTGAAAGAAGTGCGCGATGCCACCAGCAATGAATTAAAACATGGTGTGGAAAATATGAATACCTTGCATTAACGCGCACTATTTAGAGATAGTCTACTGAAATTTAGAGTAATTTAAGGTATTCTCGCCACCCGATACAAACCGACACCCTGATACGCACACTAAAAATGGCAACAATCAAAGATTTTACCGATGCTGAACAAATGGGCCGTTAGTACAACATTAAAGGAACGCTGGTCAAATCAGGAGTTGGCCAGCAACTCGCTGATGTTGAAATTAAGATGTTTCCACATGATCGGGAATTAACAACCTGCCCTGCATTGTTCTGGCAAGTTGGCGAAACCATCATTAAAATCGGTGACCGCGCTTATCGTAGCCAGTTTTATTACCGGGGCTACCAACAATACGACACCGGGAAGTCAGAGTTTGATGACATCACTGACTGCACCACAACCTACACAGGTGCATGCCGATAAAGAGACTGACCTGCGACAGGAAAAAGAGCAAAAAAAATAACGACACATTAATTCAAAAATCAAAATTCTATAAATATCAAACCGAGGAACGTTATGAGCAAAATGAACGCATTTTACGCGCAATCTGGTGGTGTTACCGCAGTAATCAACGCATCAGCCTGTGGTGTAATCGAAACCGCACGTA
>CAZALW010000365.1:0-3137 GCA_964485705.1 uncultured Thiotrichaceae bacterium | reverse complement strand
TTTACTTCGCGCTCCTGCGCTACGCCCTTCGGGTCGCACTGACGTGCGCTCAAAATGTTCCCGACATTTTAGTCGTGGTTAAAAAAGTTAATAGCTGAGTAATATTACATGCAGATGTCATCCCTGAGTGCAACTAACTTATCCGTTGAGTCTGATGCCCAACAAAGTGAGCGTATTCTACAAACGCAGATTGTTCGCCTGATTACCAGCTCCGGCTTTAGTAATGTTGCCGGCATTGCCATGGCCATTATCTGGGTGGGTCTGATCTGGAAAGATTTACCGCATCAGGTTTTAACGGTCTGGCTCGCAGTAATGATACTGCTTTTTTTTTACCGCTCAGTGGTGCATTATTTCAAACTGTATTCTGCTACAGGTAAATTCCCGCTTAACAAATTTATTCTTCGGCGATGGTATCTGGTTTCTGTTTTTCTAACCGGTGCGGGTTGGGGTATTACTTCAACCTTGATGTTTCCTTTTAATGAATTACATCAAATTGTACTGGCTTTTATCCTGGTTGGCGTTTCAGCAACCGCTGTTTCCTATTCTTCCGTTGCCTGGGTGTATTACGGCTATGTTGGTTGTGTGTTATTACCATTGATGGTGCGTTTTTTTTATATGGGAGGAGAGGTTTATTATGCCTTATCCGCCATGACCGGCTTCTTCTTAGGAGTGATGATAATGGCGGTTCACCGCATGAATAAATCATCTACCGCAGAGCTGGAGTTATCGTATAAAAATGAAGCCTTAATTAGTGGCCTGACACAGGCGAGTACCAGCCTGGAAAAACTGAATGATAATTTAAAAGATGAAATTGAACATGGCAAGCAAATAGAAGTCGAGCTTAAAGCGGCAAAAGACAATGCAGAAAAAATGAGTCAGGCAAAAGGTGAGTTTTTAGCCAACATGAGCCATGAAATTCGAACACCAATGAATGGTGTTATTGGTACTTTGCAGTTACTGGAAGATACCAGGCTGGATGCAGAACAAAAAGAATTTGTATTAACAGCGTATAAATCTGCTGATGCTTTACTGACTATTTTGAATGATATTCTGGATCTGTCAAAAATAGAGGCAGGAAAGTTAAACTTTGAAAGTATTGTTTTCGATTTGCATCAAATTATTACCGATGTCGTTACACTTTATTCTTTAAAGTCAGAGCAGCAAGGTGTTTTGTTGATGCAGAAAATTGATGATGCCTTACCTGCCTCATTAGTAGGTGATCCCACGCGTGTGCGCCAGGTTATTGTTAACCTGGTTTCCAATGCCCTGAAATTTACCGATAAAGGCGAGGTAATCATTGATGTTACGGTACTACAACTAGATAAAAATCATGCAGAAAAAAATAATGTAAAATTGAAAATATCCGTTTCTGACACAGGTATTGGTATCCCCGAAGCAGCACAAAGTACACTGTTTAATGCTTTCACCCAGGCCGATGGTTCAACCACAAGAAAATATGGTGGTACCGGTTTGGGGTTGGCGATTGTTAGTCAACTGATTGAGATGATGGAAGGCGTGCTGGGTGTTGATAGTGTTGAGGGTAAAGGCTCGCAGTTCTGGTTTACTGCCAGTTTCCAGTGCAGTGATAAAAAACCTCCGGTGCGGGCAGAGTTGATTCCTAAAAATATAACCATACCGCCAGATGCAAAAGTATTGTTAGTTGAAGATAACCCGATCAATCAGATGGTGGCGCAAAAAATGCTGGAAAAAGTAGGCTTAAAACCAGTGCTCGCCAATAATGGTGTGGAGGCAATGCAGCGTCTTAATGAGCAAGTATTTGATTTGATATTGATGGATTGTCAAATGCCGGAAATGGATGGTTTTGATGCCACACGCGAAATTCGCAAGTTGGACATAAAAGCGACAAATCAAAAAACAATCCCTGTGGTAGCGATGACCGCTAATGTTATGTCGGGTGATCGTGAGCGCTGCCTTGATGTTGGTATGGATGATTATATCGGTAAGCCGGTTCAGCGTGAACAGCTCGAATCCGTGCTTGGAAAGTGGTTGCAGTGAAACGAGGTTTTTTGGCTTTGTAATATGCCCAGGAGCCTGTCGGATTTAGGGGGCGTAGCGAGGGAAAGTCATTTGAGTCCTTTTTTTCAATCATTTGAGGAGAATATTGAGCATATTTAACGAAGATGATCGGGGAAATGAGCCAAAATGGATTTCTCGCAGTAGATTTATCCTGAACCCGCAGGTGCCAGGCCATGAAAATATAGTCCTATCATGAATCAACTATTTATTAAATTAACGGGCACAGTAAATTCCTCAAATTTTGAGGAATGGAAAAAGGAACTTATTGCACAAATTCAGGCTGTGAATATTGAATTGGTTACTGATAATGATTTTATTACGGCATCAGGCCAGGTAAAGTCTTTTAAAGCGGCAGAAAAATCATTAAAAGAGGCGAAACAATCCGCTATTGATCAGGCAGAAGAGATTCAGCAATTATTCTTTGCGATTGATGAAATAACAGAAGAGGCACGGCAAGCGCGTTTAGCGTTAGAGAGGCAACTTAAGGCACGTAAACTTGAAATTAAACAACACTATATCCAGTCGGGTATCGATGAAATTCATGGCTATATAGACGAACAGATTGACGAGTTAAAAAATTGTGATTTATCACAGTTTTTAGACCGCAGTCGGTTTGAATCGGCCATAAGTGGAAAGGCAGGTATAAGCGGGCTTGAAAAAGGAATTGATCAGGTTTGTACGGTGATTAAAAGAGAGATATCTGAAAAAGTGGTTGTGATTTATAACAATAAAATAAAGATTAATGCACTTCTTGAAGATCATAAGCTTTTATTCCAGGACTGGAAGTCACTAGTTAGTTCACCGATGAGTGAGCTTGACTCAGAAATAGATAAAAGAATTGCTCGCTATGAATCTGAGATGGCAAAAAGAGAAGTGGAGCGATTGGCCGCCGAGTTAAATAATATGGAGTCGGTTATTGAAGGTGTGTCAACTGCCTCTGACTTAATTCAGCGTGATAATTTAGAGCGTGTAGATGAAGGAGATAAAACCAATGCAAGCGAAGGCAAGCAAAAAGAAAAGTATCGAATTTTAATTAATCTGTTTTCTACATTGAGCAAAGCAAAAGAGATTGCTGGCGCAATAGAGTCTGAATATGCTCA
>CAZALW010000364.1:0-3139 GCA_964485705.1 uncultured Thiotrichaceae bacterium | reverse complement strand
CCGCCGTGCCTTATTGTGTTGATTTGATTGAAGGTCCGTTTCTGGAAACTCATGAGGATTTTGTAAAAGCGTTTCGACCAAAGAAAAAATACTGAACAAGCACAACCCAGACAAACCAATACAACATCAAATCTAAGTTTACAGGATATTGAAAAACAGCACGTAACAACCATCCTTGCGTTAACTCACTGGCACAAAGGGAAAACCTGTGAAATCCTCGGCATATCACGACCACGCCTGCGCCGACTGATTCACCAATATGAACTTATTGATCCCATCGGTAATAAAGAAACTTCTGAAGAAGATAACTAAGATCTTCTCCCTTGCACTCAAGCATTTAGACAACAACGAAACCTCAAGATAAATTTAATTTAACGTAACTACTCAGCATCATCAAAGAAGAAGCATATTTACCATGAAGCACATGAAGGTCATGAAGAAAAATAATTGTAAATGATTAACACGATTAACACAATGTGGCAGATATATGCCTTGGTAAATATATTATAAAAACTTCATGATCTTCATGCCCTTCATGGTAAAAAAATCCTGATTAGCCATGAAGACCAGCCAAATTTAACATCATTAAGCATCCGACAGCTCATCCCAATAAACTTTTAAGCGCTTTTCAGAAACAGGAAACTTTGTTTTAAGTTCCTGAGCAAATAAAGAAACACGGTATTCTTCCAGCATCCAGCGATAATGATTTAGTTGCGGTGAATCAATATGCTGCTTCACCAGTGATGACTGCCGTTTTAGGTACTGTTGCCACAGACGAGAAAATTCAAGCCTGAGCTGCCGGTCACGTATTGCATTGTTTTTTGCTTTTTCAACACGTTTTTTTATTGCCATTAAATAGCGCGGATATTGCTGCAACCATATCGGCTCAATATCAGTAATAAAATTTCTGGGGAATAGCTGATTAAGCTGCTGCTGTATGTCGGTTACGGTATCTAACTGAGATAACGATGCGTTTTTCATTAATTTTTTAATGGCACGATATTCATCAAGAATAATTGTTAATAACTGACTCCAGTGGTTTGCCTTTTGCTGACATTCACTTTTGCCTTTTTCCAGCCTTGCATTAAATTCACTTTCTGTATGAATGCAATCACGCAAAAAAATATCATCGATTGTATTATTAACAATATCAAGTTTAAGCGCTTCACAGGAACCAAACTCACTGTACCTCAAACACAGATTCTGAATATTTGGAATCGACTTTTTTAACTTTTTTATCTGTTCGGACATGGCATTAATAAAAAATTGTCTTAATGCTTTGCGGGTTTCCAGCTCTGCGATTTTTTTATTTTCCAGCGCCCTGAGATTAACCTGCCTGCCATCTTTAACTAAAGCCGGATAGAGTTTAATGCTCACTCCGTGTAATTCAAGTTCAACGTATGCAGTCATGTCATCTAAAACATTCACCGCAACATTATCCTGCTGGTAATTTAATTCTTCTTCAACTGACATGGTTTCAGCCATCTCAGCTACGACACCAGACAAATGATTTTTGATTGATTGCAGATCGCGACTTTCTTCGATAACCCGGCCTTCGGCATTTATCACTCTAAAGTTCATTAATAAATGCCGGCTAATTGAATCTATATTCCACGCATCATAAGGAATGAGCACACCGGTCATTTTTTTAAACTGGTTTGCTACCGCCGTACATAAAGCTGTATCGGAAGGCATTAATGCCTCAACACAGGCAGCGGAAAAATCCGGTGCCGGTACAAAGTTTTTTCTTAGTTGTTTTGGCAACGACTTGATCAGTGCAATAACCTTTTCATGCAGCAAACCTGGTATCAACCATTCGCATCGTTGCGCATTGATTATTTTTATACCGGCAGCAGGAGTAATTAAGGTAATGCCATCACAATGATTACGTGGATCAAAATGATATTCAAGCGGAAAACGTGAACCATTCATCTCAAGAAAATCAGGAAACAAAACCGCTGATACCGGCGTGGCATCATCACGTGTTAAATCGTCTGTTGTTAAAAACAAAACCTTTGCTTCAGCAACATGCGAACGCAACCATTTATCTAATGTCGCACCACTAACTATATGCTCGGGAAGATGCTGTGCATAGAAGTCATATAAAATATTTTCATCAACAACAATGTCACGTCGTCGTGTCTTTGCTTCCAGGCGTTCAAGCTGCTCAACTAATTTTCGATTGTGCAGATAAAAATCGGCTTTACAGTAAAAGTCACCCTGTATTAGCGCACAACGAATGAAAATCTCTCTGGCTTCGACAGGGTTGACTCTGGCATAACTGATTTTTTTATCGGCATGAATAATTAATCCGTACAAACTTGCTTGCTCATGAGCAATAACCTGTGCGCGTTTTTTCTCCCAGTGCGGATTGCTGTAATGATATTTAAGCAAATGTTTTGCTTTATGCTCTACCCAGGCAATGTCAATTTTTGCATTAGTGCGGCCATAAACTCGTGAGGTTTCGACTATCTCGGCAGCCATCATGCATTTAGGTGGCGATTTAAACAACGCCGAACCTGGAAACACGTTAAATTTTTTATTCCTCGCGCCTAAAAACTCTTTGCCTTCATCTTTAATACCAATATTCGCCAGAAAACCCATCAGCAATGACTGGTGGATCTGGTCATACGATGCAGGCGTAGTGTTCAGGGTAAACTTTAAAGTAGACAACATACGTTTAATTTGATTACTGGTATCAATCCATTCTCGCATTCGCATCCAGGAGATAAAATGTGTCTTGCACCACTTGCGTAATTGATTACCCGATAAACTTTTCTTTTCTTTATGAAAGGCATTCCATAAATTAATATAAAACACAAAATCAGATATTTTGTCAGTAAATGCAGCGTGTTTTTCGTCCGCTGCCTGTTGTTTGTCCAGTGGTCTTTCACGAGGATCCTGTGTCGCCAGCGCGGAGACAATGATTAACGCTTCATTTAAAGCGCCATCATTTTTAGCCTGTAACAGAATACGTGCCAACCTGGGGTCAATCGGAAAATGCGCAAGATGTTTGCCTATCTTTGTTAGCTTGTTGTTACTATCAATCGCGCCCAGTTCAAACAATAATTTATAACCGTCATTAATCAACCGATCTTCAGGCGGCTCAACAAAAGGAAACTCATTGATATGACCCAGG
>CAZALW010000363.1:0-3177 GCA_964485705.1 uncultured Thiotrichaceae bacterium | reverse complement strand
AGCTGTTGTTTTACAATGAAAATATAAATATAGCTGGCTTTCATGGCTAATCAGGTAGCCCTATGTATGTTTATCGACAGTAGTAGCGCACTGTGCAGCAACGTGAACTACTGACAATAACGGTATAAACTGGTATCTATGTCAACCACCATGCTAATTGATTCACACTGCCATCTTGATTTTGAAATATTTGATGGTGATCGCCAACAAATATTGCAGCGCGCTATTGAAAATAACATTAGCGATATCGTGATCCCGGGTACTGAAAAAAGGTACTGGCAAAGAATTAATAAATTATGCGCTAGCCATAAAAACCTGCACGCTTGTTACGGGCTACATCCATATTGGATAAATAATCACACTCAACAGGATCTCGCGCAACTGGAAAAATATATTGGCACACACATGCCTGTTGGGTTGGGAGAATGTGGGCTCGACTTTCGTCGACAACAGATTGATAAAAAAACGCAGTTAATTTTTTTTGAAGCACAACTGGCTATTGCAGAAAATCAGCAACTACCCGTGGTCATCCATTCAGTGAAAGCTAGTGAAGTTGTTATTCAGTCAATAAAAAAATTTAAAAAACTGAGCGGTATGATACATAGTTATTCTGGCAGTTTTGAGCAGGCAAAGCAGCTCATTGATTTAAATTTCTTTATCAGCATAAGCGGTAGTGTAACTTATGACAATGCAAAAAAAATAAAAACCGTAGTTAAAAAACTACCATTAACATCATTATTGTTAGAAACTGATGCGCCGGATCAGAGTGATCAAAATAATGCTGACAAAAGAAATGAGCCTGCTTATCTGGTCAATACACTAAATGTTATTTCAGTATTAAGAAATGAACAGCCCGATATTATTGCCAGACAAACAACATTAAATGCAAAAAAACTGTTTAGTCTTTAACTTAAACAAACCTCTGGAGTAGCTCGGGTTTACGACGATTCTTTAATGGGCGGTATCTCTTCTGTTTGTTTCAGTAGTATGTATATACTCTACGCACTCTAAACGGGGTATTCTTGAGTGCGAAGAGTATAGACATCAGGACTACCAGATTAGATCATCAGGTATCTGATAGTCAGCGTATTCATCCTTTTTATCTGTTTTCGTAGGCTCCTGGTCAAATAAAATAATACGTTTTTCATTTCGCTGTTTTATTTTTATCGCAACTTTGCCGGGAACAAGCTCGTAACGCCCTTCAATGCGGGCAATGCCAAGTTTGCCCAGTATTATTTGTTGTTTCATTTCATTATTAATATAGATGCGATTAATTTTTTTACGGTGTTCAAAGTTATAAGTAATGTCACAGCTTTCATCCCGTTTTATAAGGTTGTTGCTAATGAGCTGATTAATTTCTGATGAAATAGCTTTATTTTTAGCCTGTTCCTGCCGTTGTTTATTGAGCGCACGGTCACGTCTGGTTTTTTCATCTGCAGCCTGTTGAATCTTTAGTTTAGTTTCATCGACTGTGCTTTCTTTAGTGTTTCGTTGTTGCTTTAGTCTTCTGGATTTTTCCTGGTTGGCTTGTTTGATCTGCTTTTTATTAACCAGACCAGCTTTAAGTAATTGTTGTTGAAAAGGGTTGTTCACTACAATAGTATCCTGATGTTTTTTAATGTGCCTATTATACGCTAACAGTATTCAGGTTTTTACATGTGCCAGTTCAAGCCAGAAGGTGCTGCCGGTTCCTTCATTGCTTTCGACACCGATTGTTCCTTCCATTAGTTCGATTAACTGCTTACTGATAGTCAAGCCAATGCCTGTACCCTGTATATTTTTACTTTGTGCATCAAGGCGTTCAAATGGCTGGAATAGTTGATTTTTTTGTTGTTCGCTTAGGCCGATTCCGGTATCACTAATATTGATACGGATGCGGTTATTATCTCTGTTTTCGCAGGAAACCGTTATGCTGCCATGTTGCTGATTATATTTAACGGCGTTACTTAGCAGGTTTAATATTGCCTGTTTTAAGCGAGTAGCATCTGCCCGAACGACATATACTGTGTCGCTGTTAAAGTTAAAGTGCAGGCTCAATTGTGCGTTGTTCGCTACCGGTTCAATTAACCGCTGACATTCTTTTAGTGTGGTTTGCAGATTGATTTCTTCTATAGAAATATCCAGTTTTCCACTCTCGATTTTCGACAGATCAAGTGCGTCATCAACCAGTGTTAACAGGTGTTTACCTGCCTGCTGGATGCGCTGATTATACTTTTTAAGTTTAGGGTCTAAATCTTGTCGGCATAAGATGATATCGGTAAAACCCATTATTGCGTGCAAAGGTGTGCGCAGTTCATGGCTCATATTGGATAATAGTCTGGTTTTGGCGGTGTTGGCATTGTTGGCAGCTTGTAAAGAATCTTCAATTTTTTGTTGTGATAACTGTTGCCGAGTAGCATTTTTTGAAATCAGGCGAAAGATGAAAAATACGACATTTAAACTGAGTAATAAAACAGCGGCAAAAGCCAGCCAGAATCTGACTAGCAGGTTGTTATAATTTGTTGTATTTTCTACCAGTGCATTCTGACCATGTTGCATATTATAGGCAATTATTTTAGACATGATCAGTGTGAGCTGATCCTGTAACGGTAAAAGCTGGCTGGATATAAGTTTCTCAGCCTCATCGTGTTTATCAAATAAAATAAGATCAACGATCTGGCGGTATATTGGCGCGCACTTTCTGGTTATTGCATCATGTTTATCCATTAGTGATTTTTCAACAGGGCTATTGACCAATTCCATGAATTCCATGCGATCTTTATTAAATAAGCCGGCGTACCTGCTCATATTGATGATTTCATCCTGTAATGATGAGTCGTTTGATATGGTCAGCATGTGAAGCAATGAAAAAGTACGGCTGCGCATGGCTGTCTGAGCGCGATGTATTAATTCTATCTTATGGTGGTGAACAGTAACAAATTGATTAAGTTGTTCGTTGCTTTTTGATAGTGTGGAAATGCCAATAATGCTGCTAATAAAAATCAATGCAAGAATAGCGGAAAAGCCAATTAATATGATGATTCGTGATTGTGACATGCGTTTTATTAATGATTGCTGGATGTTATGTTTGTCTGGCGGTTATTGAATGAGACGGGTGACTTCATGATGAATCCTCCGTGATTTGTGTGTGCCAGAGAAATGTTGTCTTTATTAAAACATAATTAAAAATAATGGCAA
>CAZALW010000362.1:0-3179 GCA_964485705.1 uncultured Thiotrichaceae bacterium | reverse complement strand
AGATCGTATTGTATCGAAGAAGATGGGGAAAAAGCTGAAAACTATGTATAAAAAACATGGCGATGCGGGTATAGAGGCATTATTAGAATATTACAGCAGTGATCTGTAAATAGACATCGAGGAGAACGTCAGATGAGTACAAATAAAAGTCGTAGAGAATTTGTTCTGGGCCTTGGTGCGATTACAGCTACCGGCCTTATAGGTTTCCCTTCAATAGCCTTGGGTGCCAGCAAAAAAGTTGTTATTGTTGGTGGTGGTACTGCGGGCGCGACTGCAGCAAGGTATTTGCGCATGGCAGACCCCGGCATTGAGGTTACCGTGATTGAAGCTAACAAGGATTATTATACCTGTTACCTGAGTAATGAAGTGTTAAGTGGCGTACGTAAGCTTGAGTCACTAAAACATGGTTATTCTGGTTTAAAGAGAGAAGGTATCAAGGTGGTGCATGATATTGTTACCGGCATTGATGCTAAGGCTCAGAAAGTTAAAACCAAAGGTGGTGCTAGTTTTAGTTATGATCGTTGTATTGTCGCGCCAGGTATTGATTTTAAATGGAATACCATCAAAGGTTACGATGCAGTAACTGCGGAGAAAATCCCCCATGCCTGGAAGGCAGGTTCACAAACAACCACATTGCGTAAACAACTGGTGGCGATGAAAAATGGCGGAACTGTTATAATTGCTGCACCACCGAATCCTTTTCGTTGTCCTCCCGGGCCACCGGAACGGGTCAGTCAAATCGCGCATTATTTGAAGAATGTAAAGCCTAAGTCAAAAATTATTTTGCTTGACCCGAAGAAGAAATTCTCAAAATATAAGCTGTTTATACAGGGCTGGGAAAAATTCTATGGTTTTGGTACAGATAATTCCTTGATAGAGCATGTTAAATCAGATGGTGTGGTCAAAGTTAACGCCAAAGGCATGACTGTCAAAACGGCTTCAGGTAATACCATTAAAGGCGATGTGATAAATATCATACCGGCGCAGATGTCCGGCAAAGTTGGCGTTGTTGCCGGTTTAACCAATAAAAAAGGTTGGTGTCCAATTGACCTGAAAACATTTGAATCAACACTTCATAAAAATATTCATATTATTGGTGATGCAAGTATTGCCACAGGAATGCCCAAGTCTGCTTACGCAGCAAACTCACAGGCAAAAGTTTGTGCCTCAGCTGTTGCTGATATGTTAAATGGTAGAAAGCCCGGCATACCCTCTTATGTGAATACCTGTTATTCCATTATTGCTGAGGATTGGGGGATTTCTGTTGCGGCGGTTTATCGTCTGGCTGAGGATGGCTCTAAAATCACTAAAGTTTCGGGTGGTTTAACCCCAATGGACGCATCAATTGAATACCATAGGCGTGAAGTCGAAAATGCATACAGCTGGTTAAATAACATTACAGCTGATGCCTTTGGTGGTTAATAAATTAGAGAAACTTTGAGTATATTTGTTGTCTAAAAAAGGATTCTGTATTTCAGAATCCTTTTTTTTATGGTTTAATGGTTTTTTTAAATTAACAGAGAGTTTATTATGAAAAGACGTAACGCAAGCATTAATGTTTTCACTTTTATTTTCCTGATTGTTAGCTTCTTCTTTGCGCCAGCCAATTTTGTTATGGCAGATGATGCGGCATCTGAAAAAACAGTGTCAGAATCGGATAAGGATGCGGATAAGAAGAAAAAAGGTGAGGATGAAGAAGAGCCGGATTGTGAGTAATTCTGCACCACATGAAGCAAAAAGTTACCTGATTAGCCATGAAGATCAGCATAAGTTAACAACAGGTATTTAGTCTGTAGGCGTTTAGGGGTGCATGCCTTAACAGACTACAGACTAGACAACCTGAGTGCTTACTACAAAACACTATAACATGTTGTTTTTATTGATCACATGTAAGCATGGCTGACTTTTGTGGCTAATCAGGAAAAGTTATCAATGAGAAAAATGTATGAAAATTAGAGTAATAGCAAGCCTGCTGGCTTTATTGTTGGTTGTTCCCGGTTTAAGTTATGCCGCAGATCGAAAAATGGTGATTCAGGTAAACAGCATGGATCCAGCAGTACAGAAGATGGCATTAAATGGTGCTAAGAATCTTAAAACAATGATTGGCAAAGAAGCGATTGATGTTGAAGTGGTGGTATATGGGCCGGGTTTGAGTTTTATTAAAGCTTCCAGTTCTTCTGCGGAAAAGGTAAAAAGCCTGATGACTGATTATGGTGTCAAAATAAGTGTGTGTAATGGTACATTAAAGGCTCGCGCAAAAAGGTATGGTGGCAAAGAGCTTGAAATAATTGAAGGTGTGACCAAAGTGCCAACTGGCGCTATACGCATATTAGAGTTGCAGGAACAGGGATACGCGTATTTGCGACCTTGATTGTTTCTCGTTTGTATGCATACCACCTGCCACACAGGTTAGTTTGCTAAAGGTTTGTAGAGACAAGGCATGCCTTGTCTCTACTGCGTGCGCGTCTCCATACAGGAGCGTGGCAACGAGAAATGGCGATTTTCTGGCGTGAACAAATGACATAAGTCAATTTATTAATGCAATTGTTAAGTTAGTATCTACGCTATCTGGAATGTTGTTACTCGTCTCGATTAGTTGTGTTTATACAATGTATTAATACAAACAATCTGATCAAACAACAAAAAACTCATAAGAATTTATACGAGGTTTTAAAGCATGGCTAAACTTTTTACTGTTCTGTTTTCATTTATTGGCGGTGCTGTTGTGACTGCCGCCATTGTTTTTTATTCAATGCCGGGCTTGATGATCAAAGAAATACCCAGCCCTTATTCGTTTGAAGAAACGCTTGTAAAAATTGAAGAAAATGCAAAAGAAATGGGCTGGAAAGTGCCTAAAACATGGAAGGTGAATTTCCAGAAAAATCTGTTGAAAGTAGTAAAAATTGATATTGGTCCAAACAAGCTTATTAAAATGTGTGAACCTAAAGCTGCCGCAGATATTCTGATTCACGATGAATTAAAGCGTTTATCTGTGATGATGCCCTGTACCATTGGTGTTTATGAAAAAAGTGACGGAAAAACCTATATCACTATTATGAACATGAAAATTCTGGGGCTTGTGTTTGGTGATGTAGTTGGTGATATTACCGATGAACTTGCGCCACAGATGGAAGCAATGGTGACACTGTAATCTGGTTTTCTTTCGTTTTCTGGCCAGA
>CAZALW010000361.1:0-3182 GCA_964485705.1 uncultured Thiotrichaceae bacterium | reverse complement strand
CCCTCATTAGCAATTTCACCATAAAACACACGTTTTACCATCCACAAGGTGTAGGCCGCACCCAGAATCAGGGTTAACGCAGCAAGGAAGGCATACCAGAAATTGGCGTAAAAACTACCAATAATAACCATAAATTCGCCTACAAAACCCGATGTCCCCGGCAGCCCGGCATTTGCCATGGCAAAAAACACAGCAAAACCAGTAAACACCGGCATAGTATGCACCACACCACCATAAGCTGTAATTTCACGGGTATGCATGCGGTCATATAACACACCGATCATCAGGAACATGGCACCGGAAATAAAACCGTGTGAGATCATCTGAACCATCGCGCCTTCGACCGCCAGTGCCGCGCCACTACCCGAAACATTTGCCGGGTTTTCCCAAATCTGGAACACGACAAATAAACCCAGGGTAACAAAACCCATGTGCGCGATTGATGAATAGGCCACCAGCTTTTTCATGTCGCGCTGTACCAGTGCAACAAAACCGATATAAACCACAGCAACCAGTGACATAGTAATAATTAACCAGTCGAGTTCATGTGAAGCATCCGGCGTAATCGGCATGCTGAATCGAATAAAACCGTAACCACCAATTTTTAGCATGATGGCTGCCAGTATTACCGAACCGCCTGTTGGCGCTTCTACGTGCGCGTCCGGCAACCAGGTATGCACCGGCCACATCGGCACTTTTACCGCAAATGCTGCGAGGAAGGCGAGGAAAATTAAAATCTGTTCATTAAGCGTTAGCGGTAATGCGTGCATATCAAGAATGGCAAAACTGCCACCTTTATAATACATATAGATCAAAGCCACCAGCATGAACACGGAGCCAAAAAACGTGTAAATAAAGAACTTGATGGTGGCATACACACGCCGCTCGCCACCCCAGACTCCGATTAAGATAAACATCGGTACCAGCATTGCTTCCCAGAACACATAAAACAGTATCGCGTCCAGCGAAGCAAATACGCCAACCATTAAACCTTCCATAATGAGGAAAGCGGCTAAATATTGTGACGGTTTTTTCTTGATGACTTCCCAGCCAGCGATCACGACCAGAATCGTGGTAAAGGTGGTGAGAATGATTAACGGCATGGAGAAACCATCAACACCCAAATGATAATAAATATCAAATACTGGAATCCACGGTGCTCTTTCAACAAATTGCATTGCTGAGGTTGAATGATCAAAACCGGTGTACAGGCTTAAACTTAAAATAAAGGTGGCGATGGAAATAACCAGCGCTAAAATTTTAACACCACTGGCATCACCTTTATCGCCAGCAAGCAATACGGCCATGCCACCGAGAATGGGCAACCAGACGATCAGGCTTAATAGGGGCATAGTATTCATACTGAATAAATGAAAAGTGAAAAGTGAAAAATGAAAAGTGAAAAAACCTTCATAATCTCATGCCTGTTTCTCGTTCCCACGCTCCCGCGTAGGAATGCAGACGTGCTGTTTGTCTGGTACATTTTATAGCTGTGTCAACGGTACGTTTAATATGCATTCCCACGCAGGAGCGTGGGAACGAGAGCATTTGTTCTTGCTTTTCATTTTTCATTTTTCATTTTTCACTTTTCATTGTTCTTAAATCATTGCTTCAAACAAACAGCCCAAGCACCAACAGCATCAATACGCCAATAATCATGGCAAAAGCATAGTGGTACAACATACCCGTTTGAAGCTTTCTGCTTACTCCGGCAAACCAGGCAACCATTTTGGCAGAGCCGTTAACCAGTGCGCCATCGATAAACTTAACATCGCCAACTTGCCATAAACGGTCACCAAGCTTACGACTACCCGCACCGAATACGACTGCGTTAAAATCATCAAAGTAGTATTTTCGATCCAGTAATGTGTACAACCAGATAAAACGCTGTTTGGCACTGGCGGCAAGATTGGGTTGTTTCAAATAAACAAACCAGGCAGAAAACACGCCAGCCGCTGCCAGATAAAATGGCGGGGTAACAAAACTGTGTTCAATAAATGCCCAGGGGCCATGGAATGTTTTTGCAAACTCTGCCATACCAGTATGATTTTCTGCAATATAAACCGAAGCCCCAAAATAGTCGCCAAACAGCATATAATCTATAGCGATACCACCGATAAATACTGACGGTATGGCCAGTAAAATTAATGGTCCTTTGACTACCCAGCCTGGTTCTTGTATATGTTCTTTGGTATGTTGATCCATACGCTCTTCGCCATGAAACACCATGAAAAACAAACGGAACGAATAAAATGCAGTGATAAAGACACCCGCCAGCAACATCATATACACGATCTCATTGCCGGGAATGTTTGAAAAGCGAACCGCTTCAATGATGCCATCTTTGGAGAAGAAACCGGAAAAACCAGGGAAACCAATTAATGCCAATGAACCAATTAATGAAGTCCAGTAAGTAATCGGCAGGTATTTTTTAAGACCGCCCATCTTGCGCATGTCCTGCTCATGATGCATCGCCATAATCACCGCACCAGCCGCCAGGAATAACAAGGCTTTAAAGAAGGCATGTGTCATCAGATGGAACACTGCAGCAGAATATGCAGAAGCACCAAGTGCAACCGTCATATAACCGAGTTGTGACAATGTGGAATAGGCAACCACCCGTTTAATATCGTTCTGCACAATACCGATCAGCCCCATGAGTAAAGCAGTCAGTGCGCCAATAACCAGAATAAAGCTTAATGCCGCTTCCGACCACTCATACATGGGTGACATGCGTGTCACCATGAAAATACCAGCCGTTACCATGGTAGCAGCATGAATCAGGGCAGAAATAGGCGTGGGACCTTCCATTGAGTCAGGCAACCATACATGCAGGGGAATTTGCGCCGACTTACCCATGGCGCCAATGAATAATAAAATACAGATAACAGTGATAACGCCCCATTCTGTACCTGAGAAAATACTCATGGTTTGCGATGACAGCTCTTCGGCTTTAGCAAACACTTCATAATAATCCAGACTACCGGTATACATGACGATGGCAGCAATACCCAGAATAAAACCGAAGTCACCCACACGGTTAACTAAAAATGCTTTTAAATTGGCATACACAGCAGTAGGGCGTACTGTCCAGAAACCAATCAACAAATAAGACACCAGTCCCACTGCTTCCCAGCCAAAGAACAGCTGCAAAAAGTTGTTGGACATGACCAGCATCAGCA
>CAZALW010000360.1:0-3186 GCA_964485705.1 uncultured Thiotrichaceae bacterium | reverse complement strand
TCACCGCAATTGCGTTACTCGCCACATCCACCAGCACAATGGCATGGCTGGGACCTTTTGATAACAACAACGATCGTTATGACAATCGCTGGAACAACAACCAGTCGAACAATAATCGCTGGGACAACAATGCTTTCGGTGATTTTATGAGCGATGTAATGGGCGATATGTCCGGTGACATGGACGTAGAAATCAAGTTTAAAATCAGAGGAAAAGGCAGGGCTGACGGTAGAGGCTACGGTTACAACGATAACTACTGGAATAACAGTTACCGGTATTACAATAATAATCGTTATGACACATATACACCTTATGACTATCAACCGTATTACAGGCAGCCACCTGCAAAACCTGCAGCACCATTAAAGCAACAACCAATAATTAAATAGTTTATAAGAGTTCTCGCCAAAACAAAGTGACATTAATGTAAAGTCATTTTGTAGCGAACCCTAAAAGCACCGATATAAAAACAATGATTTTAATACGCACTTAAAACAGGATTAATAAAATGAGTGATACAGAAAAAACAACAGAAAACAAAGCAAAAGCAAAACCAGACGTTAAACCAAAAGCAAAGGCAAAGGCAAAGCCAAAAGCAAAACCAAAGGCAAAACCAGTAGTTAAAGCAAAAACTGCTGACACGGCTCCGTACATAAAAAAAAGCAAACCAACAGATAAGCCGCCCACACCATCCAAAAGCAAAACCCCTGTGGTCATACTGCTAGTTGCAGCAATTATTATCACCGCCACCTACTTCAAGGCTAAATACGACAACTCAATTGCCACTAATGAAGCACAGGCAAATGAACAAACTGCAACTATTGAGCCTGAATCAGTTATAACCATAACAGAAAATGAACAGATAGCGACAACAGACACCATACAAACCAGTGATTCAAATATGGTTGCGGAAAATGATCAAACTCCCCCACCTGGAGAGTTGACTACCGAAAAATTGACCGCTGAATTACAGGCAACTGAAAAGCAGAATACAGAAAGTGCAGAACAAACTGCTACAACAGTTTCTACCCTATCTGAAAAAGCACCTTCTGATGCCGACATAAGCCCACAAAATAAAATTCAGCAACAAGCTAATAACATTGAATCAAACCCTGCGACTATCTCCGCTATGAGTCAAAGCGCTATGGACATAGCCAAAACTAAAGCTGCTTACAGACCCTATCAGGATAACGAGCAATCTCGTCAGAAAGCAGAAGAACAGGCAAATAAACACAGAGAAATGATGCAACAACGCCGTCAGGAATACGAAAAGGAAATGCAGGTAAGACAGCAGCAGCGTGAAGCAGATAAGAAAGCACGTGAAGAAACAAGGGCGCAGAATTTCCAGGCAAGAAAAGAAGTATTTCAACGCGCCCAACAAAACCGCATAGAAAGAAATCAGAAATTACAGGAGATACACAAACGTATTTCTGTTTTACACGGTGAAATTCATCAAATGATGCACGACTCACGAACTTCTTTTAAGAAACCATCCCTGTAAAATAAAGCACAGAGTTAATGTAACACCTTCATTAGCGCGTAAAGAAGGGTGTTCTTATTTATAAGACACCCTTCTTTGATTATGAAATATTACTTAATTTTCTATTCAGGATAGAAACAAACTCTGCCTTCAAGCTCATTTCCATCCTTAGATCCGTAAACGCCACATCCTTGCTTCACTACTCCATCCTTAGCTTCACAAACAGCACATCCATGCACGGCTACCCGTACTTAGAAAAACCAGTAATTGACTATATTATTACTTTCTAATATAATTGCTCCACACTATTGAAATGATCTTTGTTTAATTACAAACATATAGTCATTAAATAACTAACAGGGTTATTTAAGCTACTCTAAATAACGAAAGTGGTAATAAAATGACTATTGTAAAATCACAGATTAAGCAATCAGCATTGTTATTTTTACTTGCCTTGCCCACGACAACAATAGCTGTAGAGTCCGCTGTTAATGAGAGCAACACTAACAGTAATAACGACATTAAAGTTACTGTAAGAACTCAGACAGGTAGTGTCAACCAGCAACAAGTTAACGATTGGCAGCAGCCCTTGCAAAACATGGAGCAACGTCATCGGCAAATGCAGGAAGCACAACTGGAAGCCTATAAACATTTCCTGGAAAACAGAAAGAGCAATTCATCCGCGACGTTTCCGTTGGATGCACAGAACCGGCGGAATGAATACATCAAGCAAATGGAACAGCGACGAACACTAATTAAAAACATGATTGATGAACATCGAAAAGCAGCACAGGAAAGGAGAAAAAAAATGCTGCAAAAAATGCACCAAACAGCCACACCTTTTGTAATGGCAGAATCAGCTTAAGGGACACTGGGAGCATCTTAACGTTATCTAAAAAACAATCCGAACGTAGTGTGATTGCTAATCACGCTGTCACAGACAGCACACCGAATTAGCGGCAATCATGCGCTGCTAGGGCACGTAGACTTCGGTTTGCGTGCCCGCCTTTAATTTCGCTGCCCAAAAATCGATGTCCCTACCCTGACCATCGTTGCACCTTCCTCAATCGCCAGGCAATAATCACCACTCATTCCCATAGAAAGCTGGTCAAATTCAGGCATCGATAATTCCGCTCTACATGATTGCTGTAACTCTCTTAATTGAGCAAAGGCATTTCGGGTTTGCTGTTCATCTCCTTGTACGCCAATGGTCATCAAACCACGCCATATCAAACCTGGAAGCGGCTTATCTAGCACATTCTGTAAAAAAGGTTTTACCTCAGAAAGTTTTAAACCTGATTTACTGTCCTCTTCGCTTACATTTACCTGTATCAAACAATTAAGCCTGGCATCCGGGTTAGTTGAATTCCGGGAGTTATTCAGCATTGCATTTGACAGTTTTTGTGCGAGCTTGATGCTATTAACCGAATGTATCCACTGAAAATAACCGGGGATTTTGCCGGCTTTTTTTGACTGCAAATGTCCGATAAAGTGCCATTCCAGATCTTTATTATTTAGCTGTGGGATTTTAGTCATCGCATCTTGAATGGTGTTTTCAGCGAAACGCTCCTGACCCAATGAAGCGACAGATTCAACCTCATCTAGCGAGCGTGTTTTGGATACAACTATAAGTCTAATTTTGCTTATATCGCGCTCAACATTTTGTGCGCAGCGCTGAATTTTTTGTTGGACTTTACTTAAATTTT
>CAZALW010000359.1:0-3231 GCA_964485705.1 uncultured Thiotrichaceae bacterium | reverse complement strand
CGGCGCGGCGCATTGCTGACATATCGACATCGTGTTTTGTCTGTTTTAGGCAAGTACCATGCATACCGTAAAGTTGATTGGGATTCTGTAGAGCGCCTTGTTTTTGTCTGTAAGGGCAATATTTGCAGGAGCGCATACGCCGAGGTGGTTGCTAAATCAATCGGCATTGAATCTATTTCATGTGGCATAGATACTGTAATAGGTAAGCCTGCAAATGGGATGGCATTAAAAACAAGTGCTGCTAGAGGTTTTGATCTTAGCAAGCATAAGACGACGACTGTGCAATCACTTACTTTTGAAAAATCTGATCTGTTATTAGCTATGGAGCCATGGCAGGGTAAGTACTTAGTTGATAACTTGCCTGTGGGCGGCCAATGCTCTCTATTGGGGCTATGGGGTACACCGGCCATGCCGCATATTCATGATCCCTACGGCTCATCACCGGCCTATTTTAATAACTGCTTTAATTATATAGAAAAAACCGTATATGAAATTGCCGACAAAATCAGCAAATAAAGCTGTTGAGATACAAGACTTCTATGAGGTAAAAGTAGGCTCTTTATGGAGAGGTTTGAAGCAGGAGCATGTTTCATTCTGGTTTCTCTGTGCTTATCTTTTTTTTGAGTACATTAGACCACAGTCACTTTATCCGGTTATTGATATTTTGCCATGGGCTTTGCTTTCTTTGCTGCTGGCCTGTGTGACAGCGATTTCTGATAAGACTGCTACCTGGGTTAAAAGCCCTGGCAACGGTCTTATTATTGCTTTTTTTATTGTTATATTATTATCCAGTGCGTTTGCATTTCGCCCGTCTATTTCCTGGGGGAAAATTGATATATTTGTTAACTGGGTCATCCTGTATTTTCTATTTATTGCGGTTGTAAACACCGAGAAAAGATTTCTTCTGTTTGCATTACTGTTTTTTCTACTGAATTTTAAAATGTCACAACATGGTTTTACCAGTTTTGCTGCGCGGGGATTCGCATATACATCATGGGGTGTGACGGGTTCTCCAGGCTGGTTTCGTAATGCGGGTGATTTTGGCATTCAGATGACTATATTTGTACCATTGGCCATTGCTTTTATTCTTGCACTGCAGACGCATTGGGGGAAATATAAAAAACTGCTTTTTTATATGCTGCCGATAACAGGTCTGGTTACGGTTCTTGCTACCAGTTCTCGTGGTGCGCAGTTAGGGGTGGTGGCTACCGTATTGTGGTTTATTATGAAAAGTAAACATCTTGTTAAAACCGCTGCGATACTTCTTGTTTTAGGATCGGCCACCTATGCAGTGCTGCCCGATGAGATGCTTGCGGAGTATCAGGGAATGGGTGAGGACAGCACATCAGAAGCAAGATTGTCATTGTGGGGCTTTGGTATGGAAGTTGTAAAGGATAAGCCTTTCCTGGGAGTGGGATACGAGAACTGGTTGGCATATTGTCGTTATGTAAACCCTCACGGCGTTGGCAAAAAGAGCTACTGTGTGGACACACATAATACCTACGTTGAAGCGGCATCTGAACTGGGTGTCACGGGGTTTTTGCTGTTTATTTCAACAATATTATTTATGTTTGTACTCAATGCGCGAACGCGTAAAAACGTCAGGCAAAGTGATAACCGATTTATCTCATACATGGCGCATGGTTTAGATGGTGGACTGGTCGGATCTGCTGTCGCCAGTTTTTTCTTTTCGATACTGTTTTATCCAATGTTCTGGGTGCAGTTAGCAATGACCGTGGCGTTGCATCAAATATCAAAAAAGCAAATTAGCAATATGGATGCGCTTTAATTGGTCATCGCACTTATGATCGCTTATTTTATCTTTTACTGAACGGACAGAAACTGCCTGTGCCTCTTGCCCCTATTAAGAAACTTGCAGTATCTTTAGGGCATCTCTAAAAATTCGTGATTGGCATCTTGACCTCGTTACCACGCACTGCGTGGTAACGAGACTATATGTGCGTGGGAGCAATAAAAAGACGCCAACACAGAATTTTGATGTACCGTCATGGTGTGGTAGGAAATATTTGTTACGGGAGTATTTTGTTTGGTTTTGTGTGATTATGATTGGTTCCAGGAATGGGTTAATCATCACAGCACCATCAGACAAAATATTTGGACATGGTTTTGCAGGGTGGTTACGCCAGGATTTTGTCAAATAAGACCTTGCTGAGCCAAAACAACCTGTTTTTTAAAGTATTTGAATTTGGTATGAAAATAGATGTGATACCAGCATGAAAAATGATGCTTTATTTCAGAAAACATCAGATTTTCAGTCTGGCACTAGTTAATTTAAAGCAGTATGTGTAGCGGGTTCCCCTGAACTCTCTATTTTTCGGGAGAACCCGGTACGCACAGTTAAAGTATTACAAGTTACCTTATTACTGCCATTGCGGTGGTAAAGGTGGTGCAATGGTGTCTGTTGCGGCGTTGCAACCAATACGCTGTTTGCTGATAACAAGGTTATCTATGTAGCGAGACTGCTGCTTTGGTGCTGCACCATCGTTAATATAGTTTTCTATAAATATAGCATTGATTCCGTATTCGGTGTAACCACCACGAAAATCAAGGTTGTTGCTGGAGGCCTGTAACTTATCGTCGATCCAGAATTCTAAAACGCCATCACTTTGGTTGGGTGTGTTCAATGCCATACGTGTTTCTACGCAATGCCATTCGCCAATATTTTCCGAGGCAAACATTTCAAGTTCGCCTGATATACCACCAAGCCATTTCATGTTTGTGAAATCATTGTAACCTTGTGAAATTACTGTATCACCAGTAACGAGTGCAACAGGTTCTGTTTTAAGGCCTAGTGTACTGTTATCCCAAATGTGACCAATAGCTGCTTGCGACCAGTTGCTGCCGGAAAAAACCATTGCGCGTGTCAGTTTTTTTGGATTACCTTGCCAATCTGACTCATGTTTTATATAAAACCGCCAGTACACCTCGTCAAAGTTAGTGGTGGTGTAGCGAGTTGGTTGCACGGGGGTTCGTCCGAAACTAAATTTCAGGTTTCCAGATTCGGACACCCCGGGAACGAAGGTGGCTTTTAGTGCGCCCTGGCCGCCAAAAGATGTATCCTTGTAAACCCCAAAGGTATTTGCACGATTGACTTCAAAGTAGTTGCTTTCCAGTGAGTTGTCGTTTTCAAAGTCATCACACCACAACCATTCCGGGTGTTGTTGTTGCCAGTTATTGCATTCCAGTGCGGCAGAGGTTGCAGGCGCAGAG
>CAZALW010000358.1:0-3237 GCA_964485705.1 uncultured Thiotrichaceae bacterium | reverse complement strand
TTTGCGTCTTTTGCGTGTTTCGCGGACTAAATCTTTTCAGCTTTGGCAACGTCCGTTATGTGTCGTTAACGGCCATCCTATATCAGAGATTATCTGTCAGAAAAAAGCACACTCATACAACTAAAATGTCATCCTTTTCATCAGTCTCGCTAGTAATAATTTTAATTTTTATGCAACTATCTGTTGCGTATTTTTTGTTTATAGCGATGACGTTGTTGTGGTGTCATCAAACGCACACGCTTTCTTATCTCTGCCCTTCTTTCGGGTGAAGCATTTTTCCAACGTTGTTTTATCTTTTTCTGCTTTGCAGCTGGTAAATCTTTAAACCATTGTTGTTTTTTACGTAACTGCTGCCTTTCTACAGGCGTTAAAGATTTAAAATGCTGCAGACGTGTACGCAATATCTGCTTCTCATCTACCGATAAAGACTTCCATTGTTTAAAATGATTTTTCATGGTTGCTTTTTCATTGGCAGACATGTCCTGCCAACGCTGCGAACCTTTAATCAGTTTTTGTTTTTGTTGCTCAGACATATCATGCCAACGGGGTTCAAACTGTTTTAATGTCTGTTGCGTTTTCTCATTGAGTGATTGCCAGTTGAGTAAATCATCTTGTGCGAAAACGGTAAATGGCATTAACAGGCTCAATAATAATACGATAAAAATTTGTTTATTCATTATTGGTCTCCGCTGCTGTTGTTTTATTTGTAGTCATATTGGCGTTGTCCATGCTGCTGTTTTTAAAGTCAACCGGGTGCATCCAGACATCATTGATATTTTCAAGGTCGGCAAGAAATTCAAGAAACGCTTCATCCGGCAATTCATTCTCGGCCAACGCTGACGCGCCCATCATAAAACTCACAATGAATAAAAGCTTAACTGGCATTGTCTTCTTCAACTAACCAGGATATAAATTCAAGATCATTTAACAGCTCGTATTCAGCGATAACGGCATCATCTGTCACATCATAATCCGCAGGTAAAAAAACAATATGCTCATTGCCCAATAACGTTGAGCTGCTTGTGGGAAACAGGGTAATACTTACTGTAACAATTAGTATCAATGCACCTGCAAACGCTGTTGTTCGCATCGCCATCCTGGCTCTTTGCGACATACCGATCTGTTGCCAGTTAAAATTAAAAAACGGCTGATTTGAAACACGGGCTGCTTTTGTAATCGCCGCTTTCCTGCTGGCTGATAAGCTTTGCTTAATGTCTTCATCCAGACCCGTTATGCTGGCATCAAGCTGCTGCACTATTTTGTTCGCAAAATCATCATCTGATTTATGACTAGTCATAATAAATCTCCTCAAGCCTTGATTTTAGCTGTTGAATCGCGCGCGAATAATGTGTTTTTACACTGCCTTCACTAATGCTCATTGCGTTGGCTGTCTCGCGTACGCTTAAACCCTGCCATTGCCTTAGTAAAAACGCCTGTTGTTGACGTATTGGCAACTGCTCTATAGCAAGCATGGTTTTATTATTCATCTCTGACCTTTCCATGGTTTTATCAGGCGTAATGGTATTGCCAGGCTGATAATGTGCAATATTTTCAGTATTGCTCGGAGTTTCAAGGTGGTCATCAAAAAACCCAAACAGACTGAACAACTTATTTTTTACTGTCTGCTTTCGATGCCAGTCAATTATTTTATTTTGTAGTATTCGATAAAATAATGCCGGCCAATCTTGCTGATTTTTACTGGCGTATTTCTGCGCCAATAGCATCATGGTATCCTGCACAATATCCAGTGCATGATCGCTATCTTTTGTTGCCAGTTGAGCCATTCTAAATGCCTGCTTTTCTATACCAGTAAGAAAATGGTTTAGTTCATGGTTCATATTAATAAAACGCCCTCAGAGCATAATCCAAAATACATCAGCGGCATCTGTTCTTCAACATTACTACAGGTAAAAACAGACACTGATAAATCAGTGCCTGTAGCATAAAAGGTTCACCTTAAAACAACACGTAAACCTCGAACTGTCATGGTAACATTATCATCATTAAAGCGACCTTTGACTTTAATGGTTTTAATGTTTTCTGAGTTATTCAAATGCCGAGCCAGTGCTTCACTAAACGGCTTAAAGTTGAGAAACACCTGAGCGGCTCTGGATTGTTTACCAACAATAACAAACACACCTTTAGCCGATGTATTCGGTACGATTACCGGACTCTGTGTAAAGCCATGCAGGTCTGTGAGCACACCCAGACGTACAACATGGTGGAACCGTCCAGCACCTGTTAAATCCAGGGTGATACTGGTATCACTCATCTCACTGATCGCTGTATTTGAAGCTGGCTCCCAGTTAACTGCCATCAAGGCATTTGCATTTGACACGAGCACCAGTGTTTGCGCATCAAAATCTTCTGGCGCCAAACCAAAGTCACGGACAAACCCTTTTACCTTAACGGGTTCATTAGCAACAAGGCCGGATAGATCAAGCGTACTGGTATTAATTTCATAAAAGCTTGCATCTGCATCGTTGCTTGCATCGACACCAGTGCCACTGAAGTCAAACAGGCTGACAGTACGGCGACCGATATTATTCACTTCAACTGCCAGTGGTGAATCAACCTGTACAATGGAACCATTCACCGTTGTCAATAACATGCGTGCTTTTCCATTTGTTGCATCCATGGTGACACCACTAACAACATCCGCACTGACGGCATCACCAATAATTTCACCAAACACGGTAAGGCGCTGACCCACTGAAATTTCACTGATGCTGTGCTCAGCAGTGGAAAGCTGTTTTTTTACCAGCGTGGTGTCAGCAAGTTCAATACTGACAGTGTCGTTGAAAACAGCACTGCCATCAGTACGTAATAATGTTGCGCCTTTTAACAACAAGGTATTACCATTACGGGCAATAACATGTCCGCTAACAACATCCAGTTCGCCATTTGGTACACTGCTGCCGGCATAAACCTGTTTAGCAACAAAAGCACGGCGATCGTTTATTCGTTTCAATTCACCTAATACGATTACGGCGGTAAATTTTTCCTGTGCTGCTAATTCTTCAAGACCGGCAAGCCCTGAAAAACTGATGCCATTTATTTCATACACCGTATCTATTTCCACATGAACGTTCAAGCTACCAAAGCGGCGCTTATCTTCAGCTAAAACATGTCTGAACGGACGCACGATCAGTTTAAAACTTTCATTAATCACATCCACAGACGCCAACGGTCCACGCAGGCGATGTGGTTTTGGGTTTTCCAGTTCAACATCGGCAA
>CAZALW010000357.1:0-3238 GCA_964485705.1 uncultured Thiotrichaceae bacterium | reverse complement strand
TTTGCGTTCATCTGTGGACAATAAGCTTTTATCTTTTAATGTCTGCTTAGTGTCGAAACCAGTCATTCTATATCTGACACTGCCTGTAAAATAAAATGCAAATTTATACAACCTAGTAAAATCCGCCATCATCATCAAGCTCTTCAATGTAATCTGCATCCTTCTCGTTTTCTTCAATGTCTTCACCCTCACTCTTTAACCTGATGAGAGCTGGTACAACTTTTTCACCCGCCAGCGCAAGGGCACAATAATCAGTGTCATCAATAAAATTTTCCCATAGCTTGTTGGTCAGGTCTTCGGCCAACAGTGAAATACCACCCGTTGCTATGGCAATACTAATCTGTGCCGTGGTTTTCGTTGCACTGACGGTAGTCCCTGCCAGATCAGGCGTGATAGAGGGCGAAGTTAACGCTCCATCGACATTAAACGGAACCAAGGCTAATTTCATCACCGATGTGCGTTTTGATCGTGGCGCGATATACAGTGATAGCGTTTCAGTGGCGAGATTAATTTGACCAGAGCCCAGCGCGGAAACGATTCCGGTGTCTATGACCAGTGCATGCGTTTTGGCAATGCCGTTGTTGATATTAAAATGCACCACAGCGCAGCGAATTTTTTGCCGGCCGCTTTTATCGGTGAAAGGAATCAGCGACCAGATATCTTTTGACAGTAATCGCAGCGCCTGAGCATTTAACTGACCATCTTCTGCCGTCACTCTGACCACCCCATTTAATTCTGCCATCAGCTCACTTACTGAATTTCCCATACCCCGCAATTGTATCTCGGCATCCAGCTTACCTTTTGCAAATCCTTCTACGCCTGTCATTGCCAGCAACCTGCCGTAGTCCAGTTTTTTGATTTCAATTTCTGTCTGGAAATGCAGCTGCTCCTCTTCACTTAATTTCAGCTCGACTCTCATTGTACCTTCGGTTAAATTCATGGTTAGCGGTTTGATATGCAACTCGCCCGAATCCAGATTCAGCTTTAAAGAAATATTTTTTATATTTTGATTGTTTACAGTAAGCTTTTTTAGTTTGTAACCAACTGTAGCGTTAATATAATTAAGAGCATCAAGAGAAGGAAATGCTTCGGTAGAAAATAATTTGTTGTTTGTTTGTGTTTTTTCCTGCCGGGCATCCTGTTTGTTTTCATTGCTTTGTTTTTTTGCCCATGGCAACAACGAATCAATGTCCAGCAACTGGCTGGATAAGGTTGCGGTAATTACCGGTTTGTCTTTGCTGGTATTAACGACAACCTCACCCGACAGATCATTTAATCCAATATTAAGTTTTAAATTTTTTACATCAAATCTACCCGGTGAAACATTCATCTGGGCATTCACGCTGACCGGCAGGTCGGGGATATTTATACCTGGCTTTAGCCCTGGAATTAAACGCGCAAGCCTTTCAAAACTCTTTTCAGGTTCGGGCATGGTAAGTGCCATATTTATTTTTGCGGAATCTACGCGCAAAGGATTATTAATTATACTGTCTGTAGTTAAAACAGCGTCCAGCGCCAACGCTTTAATGCTTAGAGAAGTTACGCTATTATTTAGCAGCGAGGTTAACGTTGCCAGCTCGCCAGCAAGCGAAATATTTTCTTTATTCACCAGGCCTTTTATGTCGTACTTTAACGGTGCCTTCATCTCGCTAAAGCCCAGTTCGAACTTGTTTATATGAATATCATAAGGATTATTATCAATTTTCAGGCTGGCTTTTACCTGCTCAAATTGAATGCGCGATTCACCCTTAAGACTTAATAGCAGAGATTTTAAATTATCGCCTCTGCCTTTAAGATTGATTACGCCATGCAGCTTTCCCTGTTGTAAGTAAGGAATTTTAAACTTCTTTACTATGGGCTCTATCGCAAAATCTTTAATATTTATATCCATGCTTACGGAGGGCGGTTTAGCCTGACTGTCGACTAAAAAACGATTGCGTACAGACGCACCACCATGATCAAAATCAAATTGATTTATTTGTAGCTTGCCTGCCTGCAGTACAAGATCAAGTTTTAACGCTTTTACCTCAAACTCATCAACCATTATTTTTCTGGCGCTGTAGTTAATATTTACATCCAGACTTTTAAGCAATTTGAAGGGAAGTGGCGTATTGGGCAGCTCTAATATTTTTTCCTTATCAGCTGGTTCGTCTTTCTTATTAATAATTTGCCCACTGGCTTTTGCCAGCAGCTGGTTGATGTTGATTTTTTCTGAATGAAGTACTGCCTGTATTGCCGGACGCTTTAAGTAATTACTGAATGTCAGGTCACCACTCAAGTCACTACCTGCCAACTTGAACATGATCGTCTGCAGGCGAAAATTACCACCACGGTTTGTTAGCCTGGCAGAAAACTGTAAAGGTAAAGGCTGCTCTGTGTTTATAGCGTGGTACTTAAGTGATTTACCGGTTGCTGCAAAAAAAGATTTATCGATATCAGGCAGGACAAGTGAAATATCGATATCTATTTCTACATCATCAATAGCCTGCTCTAGTGTTCCATTTGCCGACAGTGTCGCACCTATCGCTTTAGCCTCAAACTTGACAGCTAATGCATTACTACTGAAAACCCGTTTTGAATCTGCTGTGGTCGCCACCAAAAAATTTGTTTCGCCAGTAAATTCAAAGGGCTGTTTGTTAATCACTCCATTGGCCTGGAAGTTAAACGGCTCATTTAATGCAGCGTTGGACAGACGCAGAGATTCAATATTAACACTGGTTTTTATATCCGCCGTCATGTCGCTATAGTCAATATTGATTCCATCAAGTTGTAACTGTTTGACAACAGGCATAAATGGCAGTGTAAATAATACTGACTTCGTGTCTGACACCTCTGCAGTTACCTCATCCTGATCAGAGCTTCCCGGAAACCAGTTAGCCTGTCCGTCAATATTTTTTTCAGCAACCAGCATCAGGTCTTTTATCAGCAGTTGCTCAATAACCAGTTGTTTTTTTAACAGTGGTAACAAATGTATTTGTAGCTGCAATAGCTCAAACGTCAACATTTGCTCCTGCTTGCTCCAGGGTGCATTGCCAAAACTGACTTTTTCCATGCGAAGGAAAGGTTGCAAGGAAAAAACAAATTGCAGATCGCCGTCTATCTTAAGTTGCCGACCGGTGAGCTCAGTTACTCTGGTTTCAATAATTTTTTTAAACTGATTTAAATCGATATTGTTTAGAATGACAGGCGACATCAACAACAGCACTAGCACCAGCGTCAGCACAAACGGAGCCGATAA
>CAZALW010000356.1:1745-3253 GCA_964485705.1 uncultured Thiotrichaceae bacterium | reverse complement strand
TGTTGATTGATCATTGATAGTGCGGCTTTATTGCTTTCTAAATTTCTTCTAAAAGCCCTTGGATGGGTTTTACGACGCAAAAAACCGGTAACAACATATCCCGCACGTCAGAGCGACCTGATGCGCATATTGTTACCGTCAAAATAATATCAGGACACTGTGTGCGCCAGAATATCGACAATTTTCCCATAAGTGTCGACCGGCTGCGTTTATTATAGTAACTGTTAACCGATGGCTCCTTAATTTAATCACAAATAGTCAATAATAACTATTTGCTGTTGCGTAATAGAGTCAATTGAGATACTATGTGATAAAGTTCGCGGATGAGCAAATTGATAGAACTTAAAGATTTAAAGCAACTCGTTGAAAGAAACGCAACACATAATGGTAAGTTAAACGCTGCACTTATTGTTTCTGCAGCGATATGGGGTGTCAAAGCTGGCGAGCTTTCGTTGATTGAAGTTTCAGATGTCCTGACGGCCAAAGGTGAACTTAAAAAGAAATGGCTGCTTCGGGCAGAGATTTCTTTTAATGGACACAAAAGAAATCTTTATACCGAACATGAAAGCCTGGTTGGGTATCTGAGCGCATATATTGGTGACCGGTATGATAAGCAGCAAGGAATAACAAATAGTGGTGAGTATTGTGGCTTAGATGCTGACAGTAAATTATTTTTAAATCCTGCCGGTGTTGCTTTCAAGTTTTCCAGGCGGGAAGCTGGTAACAAAGTTAATTTACAACCTGTTGGGATAAACGGTTATTTTAAAAAACTTATAAAAACCGCCGGTCTAGTCGGTGTAACATTTAAAGATTTTAGACGTTCACTTGCTATACAAATGCACCGTGAAGGTGGGCGAAAAACAGGTGTTATTAAGGATATTATGGAGTATCTAGGAATTAGATCATACAGTGCTATGAGAAAGCTCCTGAATAGTGATCCTAAAATGCTGCATGATATGGTTAAGGGTATTCATAAACGAATATAATAAAGGAACGTAAATGAAAAATACATTATTACCATGTTCAGAAAAATGGTTCTTCGTTGGTAAGGGAATACACTCCGAAGCCATTATTTACCGTATAGCGATTTGGTCACAAACGGAAGAAGGAGTAGTTACTGGCTTGATTGGAGAGATAGGACTTACTGATGACAATCCGCGCCTTATAGGGCCACCTCCTGGATGTGAAGAAGCTGGTTACTATCCTGCTGAAGCATTAACTACAGAAGCCATTGATCATTCCTATCGTGGCGATATACTTCCCTATGAAAAAGCATTTAAGCGATTTACAAAACTAAAAGAAGTTAAGTAAGGTAAAAGATTATGCTTAAATTTATTGCACTAATGCTCGCTATTTTAGCATCAACTAACGTTATTGGGGCTGACCTTAATGATAAGGATGACCGGGTAAAAATGTGGCTATCTTTTTCAGCAATTGCAGCCGGTGACCCAGTAATGGTATCTAATATGCTTAGTTTTAATGCTCTTTATTTGGATAGATGTGACAAA
>CAZALW010000356.1:0-1645 GCA_964485705.1 uncultured Thiotrichaceae bacterium | reverse complement strand
TAGAAATACATAAACATCCTGAATTTCCAGTGTTCCAGTTCGTAATGATGAATCCGGATTGGGATGGGAAGCAGGGTATGTTTGAAAGATTATGTAAAACTTAATAGGTGGTCAAAGATTATGATTAAATTAGCTACACTAATGCTCGCTATATTAATGTCAACCGACGTTATTGGGTCTGACATCAATGATAAGGATAGTCGGGTGAAAATGTGGCTATCTTTTTCAGCAATTGCAGCAGGTGACCCAGCAATGGTATCTAATATGCTTAGTTTTAATGCTCTTTATTTGGATAGATGTGACAAAGAATTTATGAATCCGGTAGAAATACATAAACATCCTGAATTTCCAGTGTTCCAGTTCGTAATGATGAATCCTGATTGGGATGGGAAACAGGGTATGTTTGAAAGATTATGCAAAACTTAATAGGTGGTAAAAGATTATGAATAAGAAACCAGATGGAATATTTTTTGATATAACGCAAATGCCGCCAACGCTTGACGCACTAGCAGAGGAACGAAAACAGCTTAATAAAAACAAATAACCAGGTCATTATCAAGTCACAGAGCCGGTTAAATACATAAAGGAAAAGATTATGAAAGATGTTGGTCTCTGGTTCTGCAAGGAAGAGACGAAATTCAAAAGTTTAAAATCGGGAACGATTTATAGAAGAAATGAAGGAGAATCACTTATGAACCCACCAGATATTAACAGTGAACTACATATTGCTTACAGAGAGCCTAAAAATTGGCTATTACAAGCATTTAATATTATGTACACAGTCCTTTGGTTTTTTTGCGTATGGATTGCGATAACGACAATTAAGATAGGATTCATTTCTATTTTGTTATTACTAAATATTACACATACTGATATTGTTGGCTCTACTTACGAAGACTTTCAATTATTATTACAAGTAATATATATTTTCGTGGGTGCTGTTTCTGCAATATTAATTATAATCTTCGGTCTACCACAAAAAACGCGCAATATTTTTATTGAGAGAGCGGAAAGTAGAGTAGACAGTTATTACAATATAAGGCATGAAATGAGCGTTCAAGTTGATGTAACTGAAAATCTCTTACTTAAGCATGGACTTATTACGGAACAAGATATCGATTCACGTAAAGCTGATTTAGAAAAAAATCATATCTTGTGAAAATCAAATGGTAAAAGATTATGAACACTATAAAAATTGATCACACATAACCGTCACCGTCGTCAGATCAACAGAGATTAAAATAATGGTATGGAAACTTTGATCGAAGAAATGGATGTTAATGACATTCCATTTTTCAATGACACTTTACTTTACTTAGATACACAGACTATTGAAGTTGAAAAGACAAGAATTGGTAGTGTCGATTTATCCAGAGTTGTCGGAACTACTCACCCAGATTATCATGGAAAAAGATGGGGGCAGTTAAAGCCTATAAAAGGTACATCGAAAGGGGAGTTATAAATAATAGTGATGTTGAATCTCAGCTACTTAAAAGAGCGGTAGGAAACGTTCAAGATCTTGAGATAAATCCAGATTACTATTTTAGCAATGATAAAAAAGATTACTGGTCATTTTATGAAATAGAGAATGCTGAATTCGTATAATAAGTGCATAACCTCTGAGTAGCTGAGCATACACCCTGTC
>CAZALW010000355.1:0-3263 GCA_964485705.1 uncultured Thiotrichaceae bacterium | reverse complement strand
TGCCCATGATTGATATTTTCTACCAGATGCCGGGCGCTTCTGCAGAACAGATTTCCAAATTGGTGATTGGGCCACAGGAACGGATTCTAAGTGAAATTCCCAGCATCAAACATGTCTATTCTGTCAGTGATAAAGAAATGGGCATGATCACCCTGCGCTACCGCGTTGGTGAAGACATAGAATCCGCACTACTTCGCACCATGGCACAGCTCAAAGCCCATGCAGACAAACTGCCGCCTGGCGCGCTGCCCGCCATGATGAAGCCCAAGAGCATTGATGACGTGCCAGTGGTCACCATCACCCTGTGGTCTAACGAGCTTGACGACTCTACCCTGCGAGCACTGGCAAACACGGTAAAACAGCGCCTGAAACAAGTACCGAAAACAGGCAGCGCCTTTATCTCCGGTGGCCGGGAACGTCAGGTACGCATTGACGTTAGCCCTGCGCGCCTGGTTGGCTTTAATTTAAGCATGGGTCAAATCGCTGAGGTTATCAAGGGCTTCAACAGCGAACAAACTGTTGGCTATACCGAACGTGGTGCCCTGTTCAGCTATGTTGAAACCGGTACTTTTCTGCGCGGTGTTAATGATATTAAACAACTGGTAGTGGGCTTGCATGAGGGTCGTCCGGTCTTTATGAGTGACATAGCCAAAGTCAGCATTGGCCCGGAACAGGCCAAACAGATGGTAACCTTCTCCAGTGGTCCGGCCTACCCCGGTGAGCATGTCGATAACGCCCAGGCCGTTACCATCGCCATGGCCAAACACAAAGGTGCAAATGGCGTTACTGTGGTAAAAAACATTCGCGCCGAAATGGAAAAACTTAAAGGGATGTTAATTCCCGATAACGTGCATATTGAATATACCCGTGACTACGGAAAAAGTGCCAGTGACAAAGTAAACTCACTGTTTAACGACCTGATGATTGCCACCGCAGCCGTCATGTTTCTGGTTTGGCTGTCAATGGGTTTTAAACCCTCAGCCGTGGTACTCCTGACCATTCCGCTGGTACTGGTAGTCACCGTATTTGCCGCCATGATGATGGGTTACAGCATTAATCGCGTATCACTTTTTGCACTGATTTTCTCCATTGGCTTTCTGGTTGATAACACCATTGTTGTTATTGACAATATCTATCGTCGCTGGCTGATACACGGTAAGCCGGACACAGCCATCGCCATTGACGCGGTGCGCGAGGTTGGCAACCCGACTATCCTTGCCACCTTTTGCGTGGTTGCCGCGCTTGCCCCAATGGGTTTTGTCAGTGGCATGATGGGACCTTATATGGCGCCTATCCCCGCGCTGGGCTCTGTTGCCATGCTGTTCTCGCTGTTTGTTGCTCTGGTATTTGCACCCTGGATAGCCATGCTGATACAACCAACCATGGCGCAGTTAAAGAGCATGCAGCAACGTGACGTAAAAATTGACAAAAAAATAGAAGGCATACACCAGCACACCATCGGCACTCCATGGAAAAACCGTGCCCGGGGGCGTTTATTTCTGTACGGTTTATTAGTTACTTTTGTTATTGCCGGCTTGATGTTTTACACCACCGCAGTCACCGTAAAAATGCTGCCTCTGGATAACAAACCCGAATTTCAGGTAACCATTAACATGCCTGCTGGCACGCCACTGACCCAAACCGCCAGCTTTAGCAATGATATTGCCGAGATCATTCGCACTGTGCCGGAAGTGATCTCTGTTCAAACCTATGCCGGCATCTCCATCCCGTTCGACTTTAATGGCATGGTGCGCCAGACATATCTGCGCATGTTCCCATGGCAGGCGCAAATTCAGGTTATCCTGGTCGATAAAAGCGAGCGTGATCGCAGCAGCCATGAAATCGCCGTGGCAGTGCGTGAAAAAATCGCACCGATGGTTGAAGCTTCCGGTATCCGTGAGAAAGACGGTGCTGGTGTTACCGTGGTTGAAATGCCTCCCGGCCCACCCGTACTGCAAACTGTGGTCGCTGAAGTACATGGGCCTGACGCACAAACCCGACGCCAGGTTGCGCATGACCTGAAAAATTTCTTTAACCAATCCGAAATGATCGGCGAAGTAGAAACCCTGAGGCGTGAGCCAATGAGAACCTGGCGCTTTGAGATCAACTCCAAAAAAGCCGCTTTAAATGGCGTTTCCATTCAATCCATTAACCAGCATCTGGCAATGGCAATGGGCATGTTCAAAGTCAGTGACCTGAAAGAAAAAGCACTGGAAGAACCCACCCACATCCTGTTACAGGTGCCTCTGTCACAACGTACCGACCTGAACAACCTTAACAGCTTGCCGATAATGAGCATGACCGGAAAAACGGTTCCGCTGGGACAATTAGGACAATTTGTCGAAGAAACACGTGACTCCTACCTGTTCAACAAAGACCTGCGCCCAGTCGAATACGTTGTTGGTGAAGCCAAAGGACGATTATCTGCGCCCATCTACGCACAAATGGATGTTGCACGACTGATGCAGGAGCAAAATTATATTACCCCCGACGGCATCAGCTTAAGCGGTAATTACTTCGGCCCTCCTAAAACCGATAACATTTCCGGCTTCGAATGGGGCGGAGAATGGACGGTAACATTTGAGACCTTCCGCGACATGGGCATTGCCTATGGTGTTGCCCTGATCGCCATTTATATGCTGGTAGTCTGGCAATTTGGCAACTTCCTTATTCCGGCGGTGATCATGTCACCTATTCCGCTAACGCTATTAGGCATCGCGCCGGGACATATGCTACTCGGTGCAGATTTCACTGCCACCTCCATGATAGGCTGGATCGCACTGGCAGGCATTATCGTGCGTAATTCCATCCTGTTGGTCGACTTTACCCTGATCCAGGTTGCCAGTGGCATGGAACTGTATGATGCGGTGATATCTTCTGCTAAAGCAAGAACACGTCCGGTGCTGATCACAGCAGTATCAACCATGGTGGGCTCGTTCATCATTCTGACCGACCCTATCTTCCAGGGTATGGCAATCTCGCTACTGTTTGGTATTTTTGTCTCCACCATACTGACTCTGGTGGTGGTTCCACTTGGTTGTTTGAGTATTGGCGAGGAAACCTTCCGTAAAGTTGCGCAGCGTTGCGCCACCTGCGCCGGTGCTTGATTTTTATGTTGTTGTATCGAAGAATTTTTCTTCTGACAAGATAAGGCTATAGCCGTTATTGCTAAATCATACGAAAATCATACGTAACTCAGTGTCATCAAAAAAGGTACAGATACACCACGAAGTACACGAAGATCACGAAGAAAAATGCCACGT
>CAZALW010000354.1:0-3266 GCA_964485705.1 uncultured Thiotrichaceae bacterium | reverse complement strand
GTAATTAGTAATTAACTAAGCAAGTTTAGCTACTGCTGATAGCAAAGCTGGTGGCTGGAACGGTTTAACCAACCAGGCTTTAGCACCCGCCTGTCGTCCTTCTTCTTTTTTATTTGCCCCTGACTCTGTTGTTAACATCATGATTGGGGTGAATTTATATTGTGGATGTTGTTTAACCTGTTTTACCAAAGTAATTCCATCCATATTTGGCATATTTACATCACTAACGATTAAATGAATTTTTTGTCCGGTCAATTTAGATAAAGCGTCTTTACCGTCACAGGCTTCTATTACCTGGTAACCCGCGCTTTTAAGCGCAATACTCACAACCTGTCTGATTGATGAAGAGTCATCAACGACCATTATTGTTTTTGACATGTGTTGTCTCCTACTTTGTTTAATTACTAATTACTAATTACTAATTACTAATTACGTGTGGGTGGTTTTTGGTTGTTTTGATTTTTTCTAATTGTGCTACTACTTTTTGTAAGCTTTTATTAACCCCCATAACACGTAATGCATTATTTTTAATTAGTAATTCGTAATTAGTAATTCGTAATTAATTTAAAATAGTGTAAGTTCTGATTCACTGCCATTGGGGCCCTGATGTGCATGTGAATTCGTATGGTTATGGCGTTGTTCATCTGTTGTGTAATGTGATTGCATGTCATGAATTCTTTGCTGGTAATCAAATGGTAATAAAACATTACTTTGTATACGTTGCATTTGCTTGCCATCCACTTCATTAACCAAATCGTCCATGTCGACAAGTACTTTTAAAAGTATTTGTGAAACTCTGTCCTGAAATTGAAAGCTAACCAGTACATTTCCTATTTGATCTCTGATATCTTCACTTGCAGAGCGTAAGGAAGAGCTGTCATCCTGCAATGTTTCAATGGTATCTTGCAGACGGGCAAACACAGATTCGATGGTCTGCTTACCGTCAACGACAGCTGTACGATTATGCTCTATCGAACTTTCTGTCTGTTTTAAGGTATTATTAACGGCTTCACCTATATTGCTAACCTTTTCAATCATCTGTTGACCGGTTTCTGCAGACATAGAAGCAAGTTTTCTTACTTCATCTGCAACCACAGCAAAGCCACGTCCATGTTCGCCCGCACGTGCAGCTTCAATAGCCGCGTTTAATGCCAATAAGTTAATCTGATCTGCAATTTGTCCGACTGCACCGGCCATTTCATTTAATTCTTCGGCTTGTGCGGACAGATTTTGTACATCATTAAGAAAGCTGTTTTCACGACTTAATGATGCTTCAAGTGCATCAATCACCGTTTGCAGAGAGCTCTGACTTTCACTAAACAGATTAATCATGCCATTACCATCACCAAGATTTTCACTTCTATTTTGTGATGCACTGATGACTTCTTCGAGGTGTGAGCTTAATCCTGAAAATCCTTGTGATAACTCTGTAACACTTTCTTCTGTTTGATTATTAGAACTTTGTATTTGTCTGGCTAATATTGGCAACATTTGTTTACACAGATTTTCTAACGACTCTATGTATTCATTTGATTTCTGTTTTTCATCTTCATCAAACGCTACTCTATTGTTGTTGTGTGTGGTCAATTTTTTTATATACAGACCTGAAGTAATGCCCGCTACTAATATAAAAACACCTGCTCCAATTAACATATTGTCACCCGTCAACATCAGCGCAATAGCTGAAATGATGCCTAATAAAACAGGTGACAGGAAAAAAACCCAATCATGATTAATTGATTGTGGATTTCTGTTTCCTGCATATGGCATTTTATTTTGTTGTGCGATATTGTTATCAAAAACCGCCTCACTCGAATAACTCATTATTTTCTCCGTCATTTGTCTCAATAGTTTTCAATGTTCTTAATATATCGGTAGGCTGTTTCTAACCTTTAATTAATAAACGTAAATTTTGATAAAGACCGTTTTCTTAATCGCTCTATTTAAACCGGCAACAAAAAAATGGCATCTACATGAATTATTAGAAAGATGCAACATACATGCCAGCGCCGCAAATAAAAAGTGTGCCTGTAGCGCATTTACACATTCACACTGGGCTGCTTAGGGACAAAAATTCTATTTCGGAAAATAAGTGGTTGAAGAAACAAGTAAAATAATCGCCTGATGAAATCAATAGCGGCAATATATTGTCAGTATGAAATATACTTATGATTTATTTTAAAGTCCCCCGGTAGAGAATCCGTAAATCCCCCGCCTTTAGGCGGCCAAGGTTAAATGATATGCCAAGTGGAAGTTATAATTAATCTCGTCACTTGCATGTTACGCTCCGTCATACCTGCATGTTCCCCCCAGGGAGGGGGAGCATGCCTTAAACACCATAACCACCCGCAAGACAAGAAGTCAGTAAATACCTACACCATTTTCATGTTTATTGACAACGGTATTTGTTTTATCGGCAGGGGTTTTGGATTCTTTAATGATAAGGATTAATTATTAATGGTTAATGAATGGTGGACATCAGAAATCTCGACTGTCATCTTGATCATCGGGAGAGATCTTAAACCACCGCAGTATAAGATCTATCCCTACGGTCAAGATGACAACTAAACCTTTTTGACATTAACAATTAACCATTAATAACTGTCCTTTAAAACCCTGAAACCATATCAAACGGTTCATCGGTAATAAATTTTTCGATACTTAGAATAATGATTAATCCACTTGCATGAGTAACAACACCACTTATAAAACGAGAATCACCGCTCAAATTCACTTTCATATTGGCATTAATGATTGATTTTGGTATATCGATAACATCAGAAACACTATCAACCACAACGGCAACGGTATCATCACTTGATTCTACGACAATCATTCGCGTACATGCAGTGTGTTCTACAGTAGCAAGGTTGAAACGTCGACGTGCATCTATAATAGTGATGACATTACCACGTATATTAGTGATACCAAGTACATAATCAGGAGCACCTGGTACGGGAAAGTTTTGATTAATACGTAATATTTCACGCACCTGACCGACTTCTATTCCGTATGTTTCGTTCTCCAGGGTAAAGGTAATCAAACGAACCATTGGTTCATGATTAATTTCATTATCTATGTCGTCATAGTCGTTTTCATCAAGCATTTTAAACCTCCGCCTTAAAGGCAGTGAATAGTTAATAGTGAATAGTTAAAAGCAAAACCATACCAACACAACTGGAATCATTCTAACCGCACTATTCACTCTTAAAGGCAGTGAATAGTTAAAAACAAAAGCAAAACCATGGATTAACTTAACTGTATGT
>CAZALW010000353.1:0-3273 GCA_964485705.1 uncultured Thiotrichaceae bacterium | reverse complement strand
TTTTTCAAAGGGGGATTGAGGGGGTTTAGTTTTTAATGTCTGCTAAGTGTCGAAAGCGGTACTCCAACCAAAAATTCAGGCTTTTCAGCACTTGCCGCCATTTCATTTCTCCGTTAGAATAACCGGCTCACAATTCAGGGGCATCTCAAAGCATCGAGACCTTTATTAATTAACATCGTTAGTTTGGAGTAATTACAATGTCTAGAGTATGTCAGGTCACTGGAAAACGCCCGGTAGCCGGTAACAACGTATCCCATGCTCATAATAAAACAAGACGTCGTTTCTTGCCTAATTTGCATAGCCACCGTTTCTGGGTTGAAAGCGAGAACCGTCACGTAAAACTGCGCGTCACTGCCAACGGCATGCGCATTATCGATAAAAAAGGTATCGATGTCGTTTTATCTGAAATGCGCTCTCGTGGCGAGAAAGTTTAGAGTCTGGAAAATATAGGAGAGTATCATGCGTGAAAAAATCAAAATGGTTTCATCTGCGAAAACCGGTCACTTTTACACCACAACTAAAAACAAACGCACCATGCCTGAAAAACTGGAAATGAAAAAATTTGATCCAGTTGTTAGACAATATGTGATGTACAAGGAAGCGAAGATAAAGTAGCTCCTTGCTAGCAGAGAAAACAATAAAAAAACCCCGGTTCAGCCGGGTTTTTTATTGTCTGATCAAGCAGTAGAGAAATCTGTTTTTAAACTTTCCGCTTTTAAACTTTATGTTACAACCACGCACAACACACCAACCTGAACCGTCACTACCACCACGCGCACGCCTTTCGCCATAGTTTCAACATCACTACTGCTATCAATTTCAACCTTCCAGTCCACACCTGAATAACGGTAACTGCCTGGCGCTATTGTACTGATATCTTCCAGCAAAACAAATTCCAGACCAACAAAATCACTCACTTTTTTTTGTTTCGCTGCTGACTTTCCCTGCATTAACATCATTGGCTTCCATAAAACAATAGAGCTGAGACCGCTAGCAATACCAAAGCTGGCGGTACCGGCTATCCATGTTTCTGGAATAATGCCGAAGCTCATTAGCAGCCCCGTTAACACTGCACCCAGACCGGCAAATAAAAATATAATGGTGGTAAATCCAAACAGCAAAACTTCTGCTGCAAGCAGGGCAAAACCCAATGCAATCCAGAACCCGGACATATTATTATTGATGTACTCAAGCATTATCAGCTGGCTCCAATATCGTTTTTGCCATCACTTTTATTATTAATCGCGTTAATAATGGTCATAGCCTCAGCAACAATATTCGACGCGCCGGTTTTATCATCACTTAATAAAACCACCGACGACTCTCTTGCTATTGCCTCCTTTGCTTTAATCGCGCTTTCTGCCAGATCCAGCTGAATAGCTTTCTGCCCTTTCTCCTGCATCGCGATAGCGCCCACCACTTCCAGGGCTTTGGCTCTGGCATCTGCTACCGCAATAATCGCTTTCGCCTCCCCTTCCGCCTGTAATATCTGCTCAGCCTTATCCGCTTCTGCCGCCAGCACTATTGCCTGCCTCTGACCCTCAGCGACATTAATGGCAGATTGGCGCTCGCCTTCAGATTCCAGGATAACCGCTCGCTTGTCACGCTCAGCTTTCATCTGCCTCTCCATTGCCTCGAGCACGGTGCGCGGTGGTTCGATATCCTTAATCTCATAACGCAACACCTGGACCCCCCAGGGAGCCGATGCTTCGTTAATCTGTGTGACAATATTCACATTCAGAGCCTCACGCTCTTCAAAGGTTTTATCCAGCTCCATCTTGCCTATTTCACTGCGCATGGTGGTCTGTGCAAGCTGCATGATGGCGTACACATAATCATCAACGCCATATGAGGCTTTATACGGATCCAGCACTTTTAAATATAAAACACCATCAACAACCAGTGTGATGTTATCCCTGGTGATAGCCCCCTGACTGGGAATATCAATAGCCTGCTCTTTTAGCGAGCGGTCATAACTGACTTTGTCCATAAAAGGCACCAGAAAATTCAAACCCGCCACCATGGTTTTATTAAATTTCCCAAAGCGTTCAACCACAAAGGCACGGTTTTGCGGCACAAATCGAATAGATGATTTCATCAGCACAATAGCCAATATGGCAAAACCCACCCAAAAATTAAAAATTAAATCAAAAAAATCAGTCATGTAAACCTCCTTTAAGCGATAGTACTGATATTGACCATTATTGTTCAAACATTCAAGCCTCAAAAAAACCTAATAAATGATTTTTGTCAAATATGCGTTCAACAATGTTTGCTATACTCAGAAATTACCCACCCCAAATCGGCGCAAATATTCATGGACACTAAAAGCACAACCAAAAGTACAGCAATCAACAAGCCTGTTGCTATAAAAGCCACGACTGAAGCAAGTCCAGCCTCAAACACTTCAACAACCATGACCTCAACTAACAGGCGCACCAAAAAAGACCTGAAAGAAATTCTTGCAGACATGTCCGACCCAAAAAAAGTACTGGCGACACCGGAGATAATCTCTGCCAGCGATTTATTATACGTTAGCTATGAACTGGGCGAATACCCTTACCCTGAAAAAATCAGCAGAACCGAATACGAAAATGAAAAACGTCTATTACAGGCGGAACTATTAAAAGTTCAGGCCTGGGTAAAGGAGCAAGGAAAACGCATTGCCGGTTTTTTTGAGGGTCGGGACGCTGCCGGCAAAGGCGGCACCATAAAACGTTTTATGGAACACTTGAACCCTCGTGCTGCACATGTAGTCGCACTGGAAAAACCGACCGACAGGGAACTGGGACAATGGTATTTTCAGCGCTATATACACCACATGCCAACTAACGGTGAAATTGTTTTATTCGACCGCTCATGGTACAACCGCGCAGGTGTGGAACGGGTCATGCAGTTTTGCAGCCCCGAAGAACATCTTGAGTTTTTGCGCACCGTGCCTGAACTGGAACGCATGATGGTGAATTCTGATATGATTTTACGCAAATACTGGTTCTCAGTCAGTCGCCACGAGCAGCTTCGCCGTTTTCATTCGCGCTCACACGATCCATTAAAACACTGGAAATTAAGCCCGATTGATCTTGAGTCACTGGACAAATGGGATGCATACACCGAAGCCAGACGCAGCATGTTCTTCCACACTGACACTGCCGCCGCACCCTGGGTTGTAGTTAAATCCGATGATAAAAAACGCGCCAGAATAAATTGCCTGCGACACTTTTTATACAGCCTGGACTACCCTTCAAAAGACCCAACCATTGCTTTTAAACCTGA
>CAZALW010000352.1:0-3287 GCA_964485705.1 uncultured Thiotrichaceae bacterium | reverse complement strand
TGTCAGGATGATCCAGCAGATCGTTAACCTCACTGGCGAGCTGAACGTGATCACGGAATGGAAATAACCTGCCCCGACCGTCAGCTAACAACTCCTGAGCATGCCAGTATGGTGTAGATATTACGGCTTTGCCCATACCCAGTGCATAAGCGAGCGTACCGGAAATAATCTGCGCCTCGTTCAGATAAGGCGTGACATAAATATCGGCTGCACCAATAAACTCCAGTAGATCCTCATCCGCCACAAAATGATCGTGAAAAACAACATGGTTCTCAACACCCAGTTCTTTCGCAAGCAGGTGAAGCCCAAGTCTGTAATCCTCTCCCTGCTCGGCTTTAAGGTGCGGATGGGTGGCACCTACGACCATGTAGATAACATCCGGGTGGTTTTTTAAAATTTCCGGTAGAGCATTGATCACCGTCTCGATGCCCTTTCCCGGTGACAGCAGTCCAAATGTGAGCAAGACATTCTTTCCAGATACACCAAACTTGCCTTTGTAATTTGAGGGTTCAACCAGAGGAACGTCAGGGATGCCGTGATGTATCAGCACAATTTTCTCTTCTTCAACCTTATAAATGTCACACAAATAGTCAACTGAACGTTGGCTCATCACAACTAAATAATCGGAAAGTTCAGCGAGTTGCAAAATAATGCGTGACTCAGTGTCGGTTGGTTCTTTCAAAATGGTGTGTAATGTAGTCACAATCGGCATTTTGAGGTCACTCAGCAATTCGATAATGAAACTACCCCGTTGGCCGCCGAATATGCCATATTCATGCTGAACACAGACCACATCTACATCGTTGAGGTTAAGCAGATCGGCCGCCAGGCTGTAATCTCCAGGGTGGTCCTGATTGATTTCGAGCCGCACCTGCGGCGGATAGTTGTAACCGTCAGGTTGATCATTCATCGCAACCGCCCAGCAGTCTATATCGGGTGCATTCAGCGCGATTGATTCGAGAAGGTGTGTAGTGAAGGTGGCAATACCACATAGCCTGGGCAGGTGGTTACCGATCAGAACGATAGATTTGAGTGCTTTGCGCTCTGCTTGCGCGCCTGTATTGCGGGGTTTATCCATAAATGTCTTTTTTGGTTGAGGTGTGAAGTGCCTTATAGTGCGTTTTAATTGTGTAACCCAATATTATTAATAGGTTCCCATTACCAATATGGAGAACCACCATGTTTGTACTGGTCAAGTCTGTAGTGAAGCGCTCACATAATTTATTAATCTAACCCAAATCTACATGCCTATCAGCAAAGCGCGCACATCTTGATGGCTTATAGAGAAGTTACTCTATTCTTTCCAACATGTTTATAAATGATTTCACCAGAAATGACATTTAGTGCGTAAACAACAAGCCTAACTTAACAATATTTTCAGGCTTGTCATATAAATTAAAATAACGTTTCCCGCTAACCGTAAGACCGAATCTTTTTGTAATTTCATAGACTGCACCTACTTCAGGATAATAAGATGCAATGTAGTCATCGTTATCCCAATTGTAACCAAGGGCTACACCCATTCCTACAAAAAACGATACCTCCCACCTAAATACGTAACTACCACCCACATCCAGTGTCAAACCTTTGCCATTGGCATCTGAATCCAGATAACTTAAATCAATATGTGATCCGGCGTTCTTATCAAAAAACAAGCCTCCAATCGATGTGACGGTCAGATCATTATTTTCTGTTGATAAATTTCGTTCTATTTGGAGGTAATTTTTTTTAGATACTGCTTGTGCAGGTGCAGCAGAAAGTAAGAGAATAAACAACAATATATATGCTATAAACTGAATATCCAGGCAGCGCATATTTATGTTTTTATCTTGTCTGTGAAAAATAGTTGGGTGTAAACTTAATATCATTGGTGTTTTTTCCCATTTTATAAACTCACAAACTATCTGTAAGATAGGTGTTTTTGGCAGTTAGCCGCGACACGTGTCATCGGTTTTGGACGTTACGGTAATTTACAATAGTAAAAAGCTTAATTATCAACATCTATTAAATACAAAATTGATTAGCGACATTGCTAAAGCTAAGCCGCTATCTTAAATTGAGAGATGGTTCTTTGTTTGATTTTCGTGGATGAGGTCCCCGGATGGTAACCAACTTGAATAATGGATTTTCCGCCTGCTTCTAAAAAAGATTCAACGTCAAGATTATGCGGCTGTCTTCCCCAGTCCTCACCAATCACAAAAATATCGACATCCAATTCTTTACAACCAGAAACGTACTCTAGTTCATAATAAGGGCGCACAATATCAACACAACGCAGTGCCTTTAACATTTCCATTCTTTCTGCAAGAGGAACCACAGGTACATTGGGTTTATAACTAGCAACAACTTCATCGGATGCAACGCCAACCGCGACCACATTACCTAATGATTTGCAGTGTTGAAGTAAAGCAAGGTGACCAACATGCAATAAATCAAAGGTACCGACAGTGTATACAAGCATAATTATCTCTTTGGTTGAAGTGAACATGATATTATAACAGGTTATCTCCGGCGCTATTGACACTTGTTACAATAATAAGTCAGCCACATCATATTCATCCTTTTAAAGGTAGTTAAATGACAGACAATAACTCAGAAACCAACGAGTTACAGCCCAATACGATTATCTCCTACGCAAAAGACCTGCCAAATCTTTGCTCACTATCCGGCTTAGCGTGCACTATTGTTGCTATTTATTGCAGCATTACCGGCCTGTATGCAGTAGCGATGATAGGCATGATCTGGGCGGTTGCTTTTGATTGGGCGGATGGACTTATTGCACGCAGAATAAAAGGTCGTACAGGTGATGACCGCGCTTTTGGTGGACAGCTTGATGTGTTGATCGATATTGTGAGCTATGGCGTCACCCCTGCTATTTTGCTGATGAGTTATGGAAATTTCGAACTCATTTATCTGCCCGGTGCATTTTTAATGGTTGCCGCGAGCGCACTGCGGCTAAGTTATTTTAGTACCTTCGGACTGGCAGGCGGCAAGAGTTACACGGGGCTGGCTCTGGATAACAATAACATCATACTGGTTGCTATATTTTTACTGGAAGGCGCTATTAGTCAGAGTGCTTTTTCTGTCGTTCTTTATGTCAGCAGCATGGGGCTTGCAGCGTTGAATGTATCCCAGATAAAAACACCTAAGCTATCGGGCAAGTCAATAAATGTTTTTATACTTGCCGCTTATACACTTATTATTACGGCTCTTTATAGTTGGCAATTGTTATAGGGCACCTCTAAAAACCTGTGGATAAGTAGCTTGAGTCCAGAACTTCCAATAGC
>CAZALW010000351.1:0-3289 GCA_964485705.1 uncultured Thiotrichaceae bacterium | reverse complement strand
ATATTCGTAGCCAACAGAAGCATGTTCCACTTATTTTATTGAAAGGTAAATCAACAATTAGATGGGACGGTCAGACTATAAGTCCATCCAAGGGACGGGCTAATTCAGCGGTTGATTTGAGCTGTGTGACTTCAGTAATATTCGTGGTGAATTTATGTTATGGGGTTTCAAACGCACCCTGATGAAAGCGTTAGCTGTCTGCGATGCAAAAACAATAAAGGGGAAACATATGAGTTTTAAAAACATTAAATTTTCTTTATGTATCTTTTTGCTTTTATTTTCGTCAGTTGTGTATGCTCAAAACCTCAACGACATTGAAGCATCAAATAAATGGTTACATTTAGTTGATTCAGGTAAATATTCAGAAAGTTGGAGCGAAACAGATTCTTTCTTTAAACAACAAATTACTCTGGAAAAATGGACTAAAGCACTAAACAATGTTCGTGCTCCGTTAGGAAAAACTATTTCTCGTACAAAGATGAGTTCTAAAGAATATACGTCTTTGCCTAATGCACCTGATGCACCTGACGGCAAGTACATCGTTTTACAATTTAAGACCGTTTTTCAAAACAAAAAAGACTCAACAGAAACTTTAACATTTAGTAAAAGTAATGAAGGTTGGAGTATTGTTGGTTACTAGAAAATAAAAAGCTAACAAACTGCTGCATCGGAAAAACTACTCGCTAGCGCTCGCATTTTTCCGCTGAGCAAGGCGTTATGGCCACATGGAATGAGAATATATGAAATCAACTCTTATATCCTGCTCACAGTGTTTAGATGTTCCATTTCAGTTTATTGAATTTGACTATTTTGATGATGGAATTGCTAAGCTCACATGCAAAAATGGACACGAGATAACGTGCTTTGTGCAAGGCATAAACTTTGAAAAACTCTTAGAGTCAGGTGTCCATGCTCTTATTCACAAAAGTACTCTTGAAGCTTGTGCTAGTTTCTATGCAGCATACGAGCGGTGTCCCAAGAAATCACAAAGGAGTAAATCATGAGAGAGAATAACCATTCAGCATTAACTGCTGGCATATTGGGAATAGCTATAATTTTTGCCGGGTTACTACCTGTAACGTTCGCCATCGCCCAATCGTCAGAAGTCAAACCAAATGTTCTATTCATCCTTGTTGACAATTTGGGTTATGGCGAATTAGGTGTCTACGGAGGAGGTATCACTCGAGGTGCACCTACACCACGCATTGACCAGCTTGCTAGTGAAGGCCTTCGCCTCACAAACATGAATATGGAAACTCAGTGTACGCCAAGCCGATCCAGCATCATGACCGGACGATTTGCAATCCGATCGGGCACTTACGCAGTTCCTTTTGGCGGGGTACCAGATGGGCTGACCCAGTGGGAAGTAACTATGGCCGAAGCCCTCTCAGAAGTTGGGTATGCTACTGCTTTACACGGAAAGTGGCATCTTGGCAGCCATGATGGCCGATTGCCCAACGACCAGGGTTTTGATGAATGGTATGGCATTCCGCGTACTACAGATGAGTCCCAGTGGTCAGCTTCTGTCGGTTACTCACCCGACATAGTGCCATTGCAAAAAATTATGGAAGGGAAAAAGGGAGAAAAAAGTCATGCACTTCAAGATTATGATGTTGTTGAACGTCGACTTATAGATGCCGAAATCACTAAGCGATCAGTAAACTTCATGGAGCGACAGGTTAAGAGCGAAAAGCCATTTTTCATGTATGTAACCCTTACCCAACCGCACTTGGCTACTGAGTCAAACCCAGCCTTTAAAGGCAAGACCGGAAACGGTGACTGGGCAGATATGCTTGCAGAGATGGACTATAACGTTGGAAAAATGCTTGATGCTGTGGATAACCTTGGAATTAGAGATAACACAATCGTCATCTTCGCAAGCGATAACGGGTCTGAATTCTTCAAACCTTGGGATGGATGGGCCGGCCCCCATGGCGCGGCCAGTATTTCACTGCACTAGAAGGCGGTATTCGCGTTCCATTCATGGTTCGCTGACCCGGCCAGGTGCCTGCTGGACGCATCAGTAACGAAATTGTACATGGAGTCGATATGTTTGCGACCATCGCCAAAATGACGGGTGCAACGTTGCCTAATGATCGCCCGATTGATAGCTTGGATCAATCTGATTTTTTCTTGGGAAAATCGGATACATCAGCTCGTGAAGGGTTCCCTATTTGGGGGGCAGATATTATATTGGCTGTAAAATGGCGAAACTGGAAGCTGCATTTTTACAAACAGGATACGATGTTCGACCCACCACTGAAACTAGGTATTCCGTACATTATTAACCTCTATACTGATCCTCGTGAGGAAAAACCGAGCATCGACACATGGGTAGTAACTCCAATGTTGAAAATAGTAAATTCGTTTCAGGCGTCCACCAAAAACAACCCATTTATCCCAATGGGCGTCCCCGATCCATATACTCCGCCGGGGTCATTACAGTGAACTTAATTAGTCCTCCAGCTAACAAACGCATTAACTCGGACAATTTGCTACGCTGCGCTGCGCAAATTTCCAGTTATGCGAAGCGTTATACGGCTTAAAAGAAATTGACTCTGTTGCGCAACGTGCTACACTTGTCAGATGATAAAGTCTTTTAAACACAAGGGTCTAGAAAAATTCTATTCCTCAGGTACCACAAAAGGCATTCAAGCAAAACACACAAAAAAATTGCGTATGCAGCTTATTGCTCTAGATACTGCACACTACATTGAAGACTTAGACATCCCTGGCTATCGGTTACACCAACTTAAAGGTGGCCTCAAAGGGTATTGGTCAATTACCGTAAACGCTAATTGGCGCATTACTTTTGAGTTCACTGATGGCAATATTTACATCGTTAATTATGAGGATTATCACTAATGACTATGCACAACCCTCCACACCCCGGTGAGTTTATTTTGGCAACTTACATGGAACCATTTGATTTAAGTTGCCGTTATCTAGCTACGCAACTTAATGTTGCTGCATCCACACTTAATAGAGTGTTAAAAACTCAAAGTGGCATTAGCCCAGAAATGGCACTTCGACTTTCTAAGTCTTTAGGTCGTAGCCCAGAAAGTTGGCTGTCTATGCAAGACGCTTATGATTTATGGCAGGCAAAAAAGCACATTAAACTTGGTAGCGTCCAAAAAATAAATATTAACGCCATATAACAAATCATTCAACATTGACCGTTTTTATACGCCGCGCCGTTTCACTATGCTCTGTATAAAACGGCCGGTTAACTCAAGCGTTCAGGCTGTAGAAAAACCTCGAGTTGAGGCAGTATAAAAATATAAGGCGA
>CAZALW010000350.1:0-3312 GCA_964485705.1 uncultured Thiotrichaceae bacterium | reverse complement strand
AAACGTATCGTTGATATTTTTAACGGACATATTATCGATATGACGGATACCACTTATACTCTGGAAGTTACCGGCGACAGCGAAAAGATTGACGCACTACTAAAAGCGCTTGAGCATATCACCATGCTGGAAGTGGTTCGCTCTGGTCAATTGGGCATGGGGCGTGGTGCTAAGGGTATGGGGTGTAAGCCCTGTTAACAAAAAACAGACTGCGTACGTACAATGCTCTTTTCGAGCAATGTTCTCATCAAAAATTTTAATTAAAACATTTACGGATTAAGTAACAATGAATATTTATTACGATAAAGATTGCGATCTTTCTATCATCCAAAGCAAAAAAGTTTGCATTATTGGTTATGGCTCACAGGGTCACGCACATGCAAATAATTTACAGGATTCTGGTGTTGATGTTTGTGTGGGTTTGCGTGAAGGCTCATCTTCCACAGCTAAAGCTGAAGCGGCAGGTATTGCCGTTAAATCGATAGAAGACGGCGTAGCATGGGCAGATGTGGTTATGGTGTTAGCACCGGATGAGCATCAGGCGGCAATTTATAAAGAGCAGATTGAGCCGAATATTAAACAGGGTGCAGCCATGGCTTTTGCTCATGGTTTTAATATCCATTTTGAAGCGATTAGCCCACGCAGTGATCTAGATGTCATTATGATTGCACCCAAAGCACCCGGTCATACCGTGCGCAGTGAATTTGTAAATGGCGGTGGTATTCCTGATCTGATTGCTATCTCGCAAGACGCTTCAGGCAAGGCAAAAGACATCGCATTATCTTATGCTTCTGCTATTGGTGGTGGTCGTACTGCAATTATCGAAACCTCCTTTCGCGAAGAAACAGAAACCGATTTATTTGGTGAGCAGGCGGTATTATGTGGCGGTGCTACCGCACTGGTACAGGCCGGTTTTGAAACCCTGGTTGAAGCCGGTTATGCACCAGAAATGGCTTACTTTGAATGTCTGCATGAACTGAAACTGATCGTTGACTTAATGTATCAGGGCGGCATTGCTGACATGCGTTATTCTATTTCAAATACCGCAGAATACGGTGATGTCACACGCGGCCCACGCATTGTGAATGAAAATACCAAAGCCGAAATGAAGAAAATTCTGACTGAAATTCAAAGTGGTCAGTTCGCCAAAGAATACCTTGAAGAAATGCATTCCGGCGCAAAAAATCTTGAAGCCTTACGCAAGAAAGGCCGTGAGCATAAAATTGAAGAAGTCGGTGCAAACCTGCGCTCTATGATGCCATGGATAAAAGCTAACAAGATAGTTGATAAAAGTAAAAACTAATATCAACATTTTTGGTTAATCGCACCGCCTTCCATGGCTCCTTGCGAAATACCGTCCATCCATGGGCATAAAAGAAAAGGGCTGCATAGCCCTTTTTTTTATGTACAGGATGTACGGTATTTCGCAAAGAGCCACGGATGGAGGTGCAGTTATCCAAAAAAGACATTTTTAGTCCGCGAATAACGCAAAAGACGCGAAAAAAGCAAATACAGTAATAGGTTACGTAAACTGGAATAAAGTTTTGTTATTTTCGGCGTTTTGGTTTGCATTGCCTGTAACGTAATTATGCAGGTCTTCGTGGCATCTAAGGCTAAAAAATATAAAATGTTTTTCTTTGCGTTTTTTGCTTTTTTCGCGTCTTTTGCGTTATTCGCGGACTAAAATTGTTTTTAAATTAGACGGCAAAGCGCGACTAAGCTATCCTTACCCTATGGACACATCGCCAGAACAACCCATCAAAAAACGTAGACGCGGCATTTATTTGCTGCCTAACCTGATTACCACGGCAGGGTTATTTGCCGGTTTTTATGGCATCGTTGCCGCCACCCAGGATAAATTTGAATATGCCGCTGTGGCCATCTTTATTGCCATGATTCTGGACGGGCTTGATGGTCGTGTTGCGCGTATGACTAACACCCAAACTGAATTTGGTGCCGAGTACGACAGCCTGGCGGATATGGCATCATTTGGATTAGCACCTGCATTGATCATGTTTGAATGGTCTTTAGCGTCATTGGTGGATGTGAGTTATACCCTGGGCAAGCTTGGTTGGCTGGCGGCGTTTTTATATGTTGCATCGGGCGCATTACGCCTTGCACGATTTAATACCCGAGCAAGTAATACCGACAAACGTTATTTTCAGGGCTTGCCCAGCCCAGCCGCTGCCGCTGTAGTTGTTGGTTTTGTTTGGGCGTGTTTCGATAACGGTATTAAAGGTGAAGACGTATCAATAATCGCTTTAGTGATTATTGTGTTTGCCGGTGTCATGATGGTGAGCAATATTTCCTATTACAGTTTTAAAGATATTGATTTTCATAACAAAGTCCCGTTTATGGCGATGTTAGTTGTGGTTTTGATTTTTGTCTTTACCGCTATTAATCCGCCAATCACATTATTTGCTTGTTTTATGCTTTATGCCTTATCTGGGCCGGCACTAAGTATTACACGACGTTTTAGGACGCGTCGTTTTAAAACAGGCGGCAAGGCGGAATAAAGCGCCCGCTCAAGTCTATAAAAATGGATGCAACTAATACCGTAAATAATGCCGTAAATAATGCCACAGTCCATACCGTAACCAATGCCGAACTGCAACTGGCCAATGATTTTATAAAGTATACTGGTAGCAATATTTTTCTAACCGGTAAAGCAGGCACCGGTAAAACCACCTTATTGCACAAATTAAAAGAAAACACGCCAAAGCGTATGATTATCACTGCGCCGACGGGTGTGGCGGCGATAAATGCAGGTGGTGTCACCTTGCATTCATTTTTTCAAATGCCATTTGGCCCTTTTGTGCCAGGTAGCGAAGCGCAACAACAAAGCCAGCGCCGCCGTTTCAGTAAAGAAAAAATTAACATCATCAAAAGTCTTGAGCTACTGGTTATTGATGAAATCAGTATGGTGCGTGCTGATTTACTTGATGGTATTGATGCGGTACTGCGCCGATATAAACACCCTGAGCAGCCATTTGGTGGCGTGCAATTATTAATGATTGGCGATCTACATCAGCTTGCACCCGTGGTGAAGGACGATGAATGGAATCTGCTGAAACAATATTACGACTCCTTCTATTTTTTTAGCAGCAATGCGCTTAAGCAAACACAAATGATCAGCATTGAGCTGAAACATATTTACCGTCAGAGCGATGCACATTTTATACAGTTGTTAAATCGAGTGCGTAATAATCAGCTGGATGAAAACACTCTGGTAGCGCTTAATGCCAGATACAAGCCTGCATTCAAGGCGGATGAAAAAGATAATTACATCACATTAACCACGCATAATCGTAG
>CAZALW010000349.1:0-3337 GCA_964485705.1 uncultured Thiotrichaceae bacterium | reverse complement strand
CGGTTATTCAACGTAAAGATGAGGCTGCACCTAAGAAGGCAGCGCCTAAAAAAGCAGCAGCAAAACGTGAGAGCGTCCCTGAGACCGAAAAGCCGGTCAAAGAGTCCGCTACTGAAGAAGTTGCAGAAGCAGCTGTTGAAGTGAAAGCTGAAGCAGAAACTGAGTCTACAGAAGCAAGTGCCGCAGCTAAAAAGAAAGACTCAGAAAAGAAAAAAGCAGCACCTAAAAAGAAGGCGACAGTGAAGAAAAAAGCAGCGCCTAAAAAGAAGAAAGCGGCTGATTCAGAATAGGTTTCTGCACTTATTATTCAAATTCAGGCACAATATTTATTTAGAACATTTATTTAGGAGGCACTGTGATGCAAATTACAGCTTCAATGGTTAAAGAACTGCGTGAACGTACAGGTTCAGGCATGATGGAATGCAAAAAAGCGCTAACGGAAACGGATGGTAGTATCGAAACAGCAATAGAAAATATGCGTAAATCCGGCATGGCAAAAGCCGATAAAAAAGCAGGTCGTGTTGCTGCTGAAGGTCGTGTTGTCATTGAGATTAGTGAAGATGGCAAATCTGCCGCAGTGGTAGAAGTAAACTGTGAAACAGATTTTGTTTCCGGTGGTGATGACTTCCTGTCATTTGTCACTGCAATCGCAAAAACAGCATTAGCAAACAAACCAGCAGATGTTGCTGCTCTATCTGAAATGACAATGATGGGAACCTCTGAGACAGTGGAAGAGGCTCGTAAAGCAAAAATCGCAAAAATTGGCGAAAATATGCAGCTTCGTCGTTTTGAGATACTTGAAACAACTTCGGGAACGTTTGGCAGCTATTTACACGGTGCTCGTATGGGCGTACTTGTTGAAATGTCAGGTGGAAACGATGCATTGATTAAGGATGTTGCTATGCATATTGCGGCAAGTAATCCGTTATGTGTTAGTGAATCTGACGTCCCCGCGGATGTTCTGGAGAAAGAAAAAGACATTTTGCGTGCACAGGCACTGGAAAGTGGTAAACCAGCAGACATTGTTGAGAAAATGTTAAGCGGTCGTATTCGTAAATACCTTGCTGAAATAACTTTGCTTGGTCAGTCATTTGTTAAAGATCCGGATAAAACAGTGGAAACCCTGCTTCTTGATGCAGGCGCTACCGTGAATAGTTTTGTTCGTTATGAAGTAGGCGAAGGCATTGAGAAGAAAGTAGAAAATTTTGCTGATGAAGTCATGGCTCAGGTTAATGGTTAATGAATTTAGTGAACAATGAAACGTCCGTCTGTCATCTCGACCAGAGGGAGCGATCTTTTACCACAGTAGATCAAGATCTCTCCCTCTGGTCGAGATGACAGACGATCTTCCCATGGTAAATGGTTAATAAAAATGCTTGATACAATAGTGTTTATAACACACATAAAAAACCGGGGATATCTCCCGGTTTTTTATGTGCAGAGCTCCCTGGCAATAACAAACGATAACTAAAGCGAGTAACACATGTCCTCAAACTATAAACGCGTTTTAATAAAGCTTAGCGGCGAAGCCCTGATGGCTGATCTCGAATATGGTATTGATGCAAACATGTTAAAACGTGTTGCATCAGAGATTAGCGATGTTGTGAGCATGGGTGTAGAAGTTGCCCTGGTTATTGGTGGCGGTAATATTTTCCGGGGTGCCGGATTGGTTCAATCAGGCATAGCACGTGTTACTGGCGATCATATGGGAATGCTGGCAACAGTGATCAACAGTCTGGCGATGCAAGATGCTCTTGAAAAGCAGGGTTTGGATTGTCGCGTGATGTCAGCAGTAAAAATTAATCGCATGTGTGAGGATTATGACCAGCAACGTGCGCTAAGGCATCTTAAGAAAGGTCGTGTTGTTATTTTCGCTGCAGGTATCGGTAGTCCGTTTTTTACCACCGATACCGCTGGTTGCTTACGAGCAGTAGAGATTGCTGCAGATTGTATTTTAAAAGCAACTAAAGTTGATGGTGTTTATGATTCTGATCCAGTAAAAAACCCTGATGCGATTCGTTATGAGACCTTAACTTTTGATGAAGTGCTTGAGAAGAATTTACAGGTGATGGATGCAACAGCAATTGTTCTATGTCGTGATAACAATCTGCCATTACGAATATTTAATTTAAACGATGCTGGTTCACTACCAGCTACAATGAACGATAAAACTATCGGCACAACGGTAGTGATGGAGGATGCTTAAGTGATTGAAGAAATTCTTAGCGATGCACAAACACGTATGAATAAAAGCGTTGACTCCTTGCGAACTGAGTTAACAAAAATAAGAACAGGGCGTGCTCACCCCAGTTTGCTTGACCAGATAAAGGTAGATTATTACGGCACCGATACAGCGATTAATCAGGTTGCGAATGTGACGGTAGAAGATTCAAGGACACTCGCGGTGGCACCCTGGGAAAAGCAAATGGTTGCTGTGGTTGAAAAAGCCATTATGAATTCAGGTCTGGGTTTGAATCCGTCAACCGCAGGTAACCTGATTCGTATTCCTATGCCACCATTAACGGAAGAGCGTCGTCGAGAGCTGGTAAAAGTGGTTAAAGGTGAGGGCGAAAATGCAAAAATTGCTATCCGTAACATTAGACGTGATGCCAACAGTGATTTTAAAGACCTGTTAAAAGAAAAAGACATATCAGAAGATGAAAGCAGACAGGCTGAAGATAATATACAAAAATACACCAACAAATTTGTCAGCAGTGTTGATGAAGTGATAGCGGTAAAAGAAAAAGAGCTAATGGAAATCTAATAATTGAGAATTGAGAATTGAGAATTGAGAATTGAGAATTATCCATTAGAAAAGGACAGCTTAGGTGATGGTCAGCCATTATTACCACAACACATTGCTGTTGTTATGGATGGTAATGGTCGCTGGGCAAATAAACGGCATCTGCCTCGTGCAGCAGGGCATAAAGCGGGTGTCAAGGCGACACGAAAAATAGTTGAAAGTTGTGCAAAAAATAATATAGAGGCGTTAACAATTTTTGCTTTTAGTAGCGAAAACTGGAACCGCCCACAAGCAGAAGTAAGTAGTTTGATGGCCTTGTTTGTTTCTACAATCATGTCTGAGGTAAAAAGACTTCATAAAAAAAATGTCCATGTACAGTTTATCGGTGAGCGCAGCAGATTTTCTGAAAAATTGCAAAATAGTATCAATGATGCAGAAGCTTTAACAAAGAACAATACTGGTTTATGTTTAAATATAGCTGCAAATTATGGTGGTCGCTGGGATGTGGTTAATGCCTGTAAGTTGCTTATAAATGAAGTGCAGAATAAAAATAAAAAGCTACAGGATATAGATGAAACGAGTTTTAATTCATTT
>CAZALW010000348.1:0-3349 GCA_964485705.1 uncultured Thiotrichaceae bacterium | reverse complement strand
GTTTCGATATTCATTACTTTGCCAATCTGGTTGATGGCAGCAACCATGGCTTTATCGGTCGTGTTATGTGACATGTTTTTAATAACGTCACCGTTTATTTTTAAATAATCTACGGGTAGATCTTTTAAATATGAAAAAGAAGTGGAGCCTGCACCGAAATCGTCGATGGCAAATTTAATATTATGTTGACGGAGCGCATAAATCAGTTCAGATGTCTGGTCAATATTTTTAATGACACTTGTTTCAGATATTTCCAGGCACACAGCATTAGCTGAAATATTGTATTTTTTGTGTTGCTGTATGACATAGTCAGCAAACTGGTTATTGGTTAATGAATTAGCGGATATATTAATAAACATACAGGCATGGCAATTAGTGGTGCTGTGGTACAGATTAGAGAGTTGCTTGAATGCCTGTTTAATTACCCAATAGTCTACATCCTTCATTAAACCGAAGCGCTCGGCAGCAGGGATATAACTTCCTGGTAATATCAGCCTGCCTTCATCGTCATGCAGTCGCAGTAAGACTTCGCACATGGAAACAGTCTGCTGGTTTTGCAGGTTTTGATTTTTCAGGCTTTTAATGGCTTGCAAATATAATGAAAAACGATGTTCACTTGAATCCTTGTTAATATCCGCAACCCAGCTCAGTTCCTTATGTACTTTTTTGACGGCTTCATCATTCAAGGCATGAATATGTACCTGATTTCGTCCCATGTCTTTTGCGGCATAACAGGCAGTGTCTGCTTGTGAAAGTGCTTTTTCAATATCCTGTGTATTGTGATCGATCATAACTAAACCAATACTGATACCGACATGGAATTTTTTATGCTGCCAGTTAAATTCGTGGTTTTTAATCAGGCTGACTATGCCTTCTGTAATTTCAATGGCTTTATCAAGCGAACAGTCTTCAAGCAATAAGCCAAATTCATCACCACCGATACGCGCCAGTGTGTCATGGCTGCGGATATTGTTTTTAATGATTCTGGTTAATTGAATTAATAACTCGTCACCGGCTTTATGGCCACAGTTGTCATTAACCTGTTTAAATTTATCCAGATCAAGGAAACATAATGCATGATTTTTATGCTTGCCATTGCTGTTTTTTATGGTTTCAAAAGCTTCTACTAATCGATGATTGAATTCTTTTCGATTGACCAGTTTGGTTAGTTCGTCGTGTGTTGCCTGAAAGCGGATTGAGGAGTTTTTCTTTGTGGCTTCTCGAATAACCAGTTGTGAGATATATATCGCAATAAAGAAGGTGGCTAAAAACAGATAAAATATAATGTCACTAATCGTTTGTTGATATTCTTTTTTCTCATGAATTATTGTATGGGCTATTTTTTCCTGTAATAAAACCAGTTTATTTAAACCGGTCTGCATGTCATGTCTTGCTTTTTGTGCTTGGCGCAGATCATTTTCTATTAATTCTGCAGGTATATCTGAGAGCAAATTCTGTGTTGTTGTGTCATTGAGTTCTTTTGCAAAACGCGTCAGTATCATTAATTGATTGAGCAATTTAGCTTCGCGTGCACTCATTTGAAAGCTGTAAAGTAAATCTCGTGCCTGTTTATAACGTAGTGCGTGGATGCCCATTTCAAGACGGTATTGGTCACGTTCAAAATAATCATCGGTTAAATACATTTTGTAGAGTGTATCGCCGCGCAAGCGTATGCTGTCACGCATGGTATTGGCGGCAGATATTTTTGTATGGGTTTCTTCGAATAAGGTCGTCATTTGCTCGGTAATGGAATTCATCTGAGATAACGAAAAAAAACTGATCAGCCCCATTAGGCTTAGCACAGCAGCGAAGCCTAATCCGACAAAAAGTTTTATGGGGTCATTATTCATTTATTGATGAAATCCTTTCTGTTTTCGAGCTATTTCTTGGTGCTGTGGAATGTTGGTTCGAGTAGAATCGCTTTTGTCTAGCATAGTCTAAAACCAGCTGTTTTCAACTGTATTGTTTATTATCATTATTATGGAATCTATGCTCAATTCAACCTGCGTGTTATGTGCTACCGGCTTTTGCCAGTAAGCTATCCAGCAGGCGGTTGCTGAGTAAACGTTTGAGAAAACCAAATAAATAGGTTGGAAAAGTAACGTAATAACGCGGCTTCGGATTTTTTACTTCCAGTGCGGTAATCACCCGTTTAAGCACGGCTTCAGGTGGCAGGGTAAAAGGTACAGCCGGCCCTTTTTTATTGAGTCGTTCCAATACACCAAGATATTGTTCACGATGTATGCTGTTTTCGATATCAATATGTTGTTGCATTGCTTTTACTGCATTGGCGCGGAACTGACTGGTAATCGGTCCTGGTTCAATCAGGCTAATAAAAATATTGCTGCCTTTAAGTTCGAGTCGCAGGGTATCGCTTAAGCCTTCGATGGCGTATTTGCTGGCGTTATAAGCACCTCGAAAGGGCATGGCGACAAAACCTAAAACCGAGCTATTTTGAATGATGCGACCAAAACCCTGTTTTCGCATGACAGGAATAACAAGATTAGTGAGTTCTAACCAGCCAAAGACATTGGTCTCAAATTGAACTCTCAGGCTTTCCCTGCTCAGGTCTTCGACCGCGCCGGGTAGCCCAAAAGCACCATTGTTAAATAATGCGTAAAGTTTGCCATTAGTAAGTTGCATGATTTGTTTAAATGCCTGCTGTATCGATTCGCTTTCCGATAAATCCAGTTGCAGACTTTCAAAGCCTTCTTTTTTGAGTTGTTCGACACTTGTCTTCCGTCTGGCAGTAGCGATGACATGATAGCCGCGCTGTTTTAAACCTTTGGCAACGCAATAGCCGATGCCGCTTGAGCAACCGGTAATCAGCACCGTTTTTTGTTTGTGCGGTTTTGATATTTTGTCTGGTATTTTGTTCATAAGGTAATATTGAAGTTCAAATGGGTGTTGATGTGGGTACATTTAGGCATGTAAGATTGTGCTCCTGCATTTTCTATATACTGTCCATCCCTGGACATATATAATTACTCGTTTATATTTTCAGATGGGTTAATTATGCCGTTTTATGAATATCAGTGCACAATATGTGGGCATGAAGAGGAAGTTTTGCAGAAAATTAGTGATAAACCACTAAAAAAATGTGTTCCCTGTGGTAAATCGACAATGAAAAAGAAAGTATCGGCAGTGGCTTTTCGTTTGAAAGGTGGTGGTTGGTACGAAACAGATTTTAAATCGGGTAATAAGAAAAATGTTGCTGGCGATGCTAAAGGCGAGGGAGCTAAAAAGTCTGTAGATAAAAAGGCCAAAGCTGACTCGACGAAAAGTAAAAAGTTACCTGATTAGCCATAATATTCAGCCTAACTTAAAGACCTTGGTTCGTAAAATCATT